>JAKFWB010000514.1 GCA_021732945.1 Porphyrobacter sp. | reverse complement strand
TAGTCAAGCACGCCATGCAGCGCAGGGGTAAGGAATTGCAGTTTCATGGCAAGGGTTCCCTATGGAAGTGATTGAGGAGCGGGCCGATGTCCTGCACCGGCCCGCACGCATTATGATCAGGCCGCAATCGCCACATCGACGACCGGGAAATCGATCTTGGTCTGGGCGACATTGTTCATGAAATTGGTCAGCACATTGTGTGCGACGTTGCCGACGATTTCGACGATCAGGGTGTCGTCCAGGCCGGCAAGGCGGGCTGCCGACAGATCGGCGTCGCTGACCTGGCCACGCGTTTCGACGATTCGCAAAGCAAGCGTCGCGATGGCATCGTCGAGAGGACTTTGGCCCTTGCCCAAACGGGCGGCGCGGATAGCCTCTGGCGAAAGGCCGGCACCCTTGCCCATCAGCGTGTGCGCCGAAAGGCAATAGTGGCAGCTGTTATACTGGGCGACGGCAAGCGCAACGATTGCCCGCTGTGCAGCGCTCAGCACACCACTTCCCAGTGCATCTGCGAAGGCGAGGTTGCCATTCAGCACGGCAGGTGCCTGGGCGAGGGTGGCAAAAAGGTTCGGGACCATGCCAATCTTCGCCTTGACGGCGCCGAGGGTGGCCTGGACTCCGGTGTCGGCGGTGGCGAGTTCTACGGGGTTGATGCGGGGCATCTGCGTTTCCTTTGTTGGTCAGTGCAGGCTTGCACAACGCCTCTATCGGCTGTTATCGGTGCAGATTGGTGCCAACTTCGTTGCAGATCGTTCACATGGATATCTTTGCTGCCCTCTTTGCCCACACTGCCCCCAGCGCCCGGACGTTCTTCACCGGCAATTTGTGTGCGACCGCGCAATTTACCGAAGGCGGCTATCTGCATTTTCTCAAGAGCGGCGCGCTGACGATGAGCCGGGCCGGCGAGTCGGACATTATCCTCAACGAGCCCATGCTGCTTTTCTTCCCGCGCAGGCGGGCGCATCGCTTCACGGGCGCAGCGGAAGGCGGGGCTGATCTGGTGTGTGCGAAAGTCGATCTGGGCGGCGATACCGGCAACCCGATTGGCGAAGGGCTGCCCGATCTTGTTTTGTTGCCGCTGGCACAGCACCCGACCCTGGGTCCGGCCTGCGATCTTTTGCTTGTCGAGGGATTTGGTGAAAACGACGGGCGGCAGGCCGCGATCGACCATCTGTTCGATTATCTTTTGATCCTGATCGTGCGGCATGTTGTGGCCAGTGGCCTGGTGACCGACGGCGTGCTGGGCGGCCTTGCCGATCCGCGATTGGCCAAGGCGTTGACGGCGATGCACGAGCAACCCCGGCATTCATGGACTCTTGATGATCTGGCAGAGGTGGCCGGCATGTCGCGCACTCGCTTTGCCACGCATTTCCGCGACTGCGTTGGGCGTACGCCAATCGACTATCTGACACGATGGCGAATGACGATTGCGCGCGAACTTCTTGCCAAGGGCAAGCCCGTCAAGACCGTGGCCGACCGCGTCGGATACGACAGTGCTGCTGCCTTTTCGCGGGTGTTCGCCCGAGTCATGGGTGAGGCACCGCGCCAAGTGATGCACAGATTGACGTAATGCGATCAGTTGGCAGGGCGCTGGCTGGACGATCCGGAATGGCCGGAAAGCGCACTATAGCTCCACGCCGAATTGCCCCAGCGTCCACACTATCGCCAGATAGAGCGCCACGGTCAGCCCGCAGCCAATGGCGAGCGCGGTCCAGATGCCGATACCGCGATTCAGCAGGATCGGGATCAGCAGGAACATCGGCAGGCTTGGCAGCACGAACCAGAAGGCTGCGGTGGCGTGATCGGCCATGCGCTAGGCATCCTGCGTATCGCGCCACAGCCAGATCATCCCCAGCACCGAAATTAGTGGTCGCGACGCGATCAGTGCACCGAAGCCCGGCGCGCGAAACGGACCGATCTGTTCGCCATTCCGCCGCCTCGTAAGTGCGGCTACTGGGTCCTGATCCTCGCTTGCCGTCCGGCCTCGGCTGCGTTCGCTTCCACCCTGACGCGGCAAACGTCATAGACGGCGGCATCGCCTGCCTCCGCCCGCACAGAGGCGATCCGCAACGCGCAAGGCGGCACGGCGGCCGACCAGATCGATCGGCTGCACCGGATGGAGCTGGTATTCAGTCACGTCCCGGCCGCTCTCGCGCGCCCAGGCGGCCCAGCAGGTCATCGGCTTGGCGCTTGGCAAATGATCTAATCGCCCGGCGAGATATTGATCAACCACTCGGCAACGGCGTTGCCCGCGCCGCTTGCCAAGGCGGCGACCAGTTCCAGCGCAAGCGCGATGTCTGACGGCGGTCGTTCGGCCCGGATCGAAACCACCGAGCCGACCGCACGCGCCTCGCCAGCGAACACCATCGCCCCCTGATCAACCCACGCGTGCGCCGTGCCTTCGGTGGCAAATCCCATCCATGCCACCATCGTTTCGAGGGCTTCAAGCTGCGCTGTCAGCGCGACGGCCGCGCTCGCATCAAGCGACCGTTTGAGCATGATTGCGACATCGAACACATAAGCATCGGCCTCTTCGGGCCAAGCTGATCCGGAATACTCGTCGAGATAGAACCCTGCTGGAAGCCGCGTCGTCATGGCCGTGCGTGCGGCCGTCATCCGCTGCGCCAGATTGTCCATCGCGCCTGCGATTGTCACCCCGGCAAGTGCGGGGGCGGCAATTTCAATTCGGTCGAACAGCCGGATTTCGTCATCGCTGGGGTGCGTGGCGAAATCGGCCAGATTGGCAATGATCGCGGCGCGCCACGGTTCAGCCAGGGCGGCTTTGGGCAGGGGCTGAACGATCCAGATGCCATCGGCATAGGCGCGCCAGTCGCCGCTTTCGCCGCCCAGCGCCGCAAAGACTGCCGCTGCGCCGGCCAAGGATGAATGCGGCACCGTGCGTGCTGTTTCCTGCGCATGCGCGGCCTGATCGGCCGGATCGACACTGGTCAGATCCAGCCGCGCACGCAGCCACACATTTCGGCCATCGCCCGGAACAATGACGGTTTCTGTGCCGAACTGGCGGGTCATGCCAAGCTCCTCACTGGCCGAAGAAGCGCCGCTCATAGGCGAGGCTTTCGCGCGCATGATCATCCCCGAACAGCGGCGAGGGGCGCGGTTGGGGCAACCAGACCGATCGCAAGCGCCCGCCCAGCGCCGCGTAGAGCGGCAGCGTGTCATCATCAACGCCCGCTTCACCGCTGATCGGCTTCGACCCCAGCTGAAAGACCATGCCGTTGGGTCCGCGCGACATGGTAATCCCTGCGGGCAATCCTGCGCCCAGCCGGTCCCATCCGCCCTGTGTTGCAAAGGGTTCGCCCACGCCGGTCAGCCAGTTGATGCCGGTCAATCCGACCTTGGCAAAATCATGCTCCGTCCCGCTAAACCACGTCCGCTTTTCGGCATGGACCAAATCCAGCGCCGGAAAACGCTGGGCCAGCGGCATGAGTTGGCCGAGGAATTCGCCCCCATCGCCTTGAGCAAATCGGTCGGACAAGCACAGCCCATAGCCTGCCGCAAAGCTGACATAGGGCAAGGCTTGCAGCGCTGCGACCAGCGCGTCGATATCAAACGCCCCGGCATCCCAGTCGTCGAGCGGGATACAGGCATCGAGCCG
This sequence comes from Porphyrobacter sp., assembly GCA_021732945.1. Classification (GTDB taxonomy): domain Bacteria; phylum Pseudomonadota; class Alphaproteobacteria; order Sphingomonadales; family Sphingomonadaceae; genus Erythrobacter. The sequence goes on along the minus strand of JAKFWB010000514.1, from coordinate 7,889 downwards.
GATAGCCGAACCGACAAAGAACCGGAACGCCGCAGGACCGCGACCGCGCATGTCGCGCTTATCGCTGGCGTCGACGAAATAGAAGCCGACAAACATCCCATCATCAACATCGGCATGCATGCTGCGAAGATGGACAAAGGGGTGCCAGTCGCCCGGCTGGATCGCCTTGCTGCGCCGCGCCTTGGCACCGGGATCGTCCCACATCTGGATTCGGTCGCAGCGCTGGCGCAGGATCGGCGCGAACACCGCGAACAGGTCTTCCCACTGCGCGGCCAAGGCATAGGGATGGGCCGCCCGATAGGGAAAGCAGGCCGAAACGCGGAACGCGGGAGAGGCCGCCTCGGCGAGCTCGCTCCCGCCGCCGCGGACCAGGGCTGGATCAGCATGCCACATTGCGCGGTTCCTTCGGTGTCACTTGCACTTGCAGGTCTCCTGATCGATGATCTTGGGGTCCTTGCCGCCAGTCGCCTCCCGGTAAAGTTCGGCCTGCCCTGGATTATTGTCGAGGCTGTCGCCGTCAAATTTGAAATCATAGGTATCCTGAAGGCTGCCATCGGGCCCCATGATCGACACGTCGGGCCGGATTTCGAACACCTTGCCATCCAGTTTGGCCATTGCATCGTCGATCATCTTGTAGAGATCATATCCTGTCGAAGCGATGTCATAGATGTCATAGGCGGTCGAGATCACATTCAGAACCGGCACAAATTTCAGCCACGCTGTGGCCGCTTTTTTGGCCAGCTTGCGTTTCAACACTGCTGCCGCCTTGGCCTTGACCTCACGCTCGATTTTTTCGCGCAGCGGTGCCAGCATGCGCTTGAGCCGCTCGCCCGTCATGGGAACGCGCTTCCATGATTTGGGCACCGGTTTCTTCCAGACCACGGCATGCGGTTTTTCGGGGATCGCACTAGCACCGCGCGGGAACTTGCCTGATTTGTTGAGCGCGTTGGTCATCCGCCGCTGCGTCGCCGGGTCCTTCATCTTTTCTTCGGCGATCTTCGACGGTCGTGGCTTGGTCTTGCCCTGCTTCTTCAGTTCGCAGAATTCCTTGCGCGCCTGACAAAAGACCACGCACAATTCGGCCTTTACCGGGTCAAGTCGGGCTGAGGGGACGCCCTTGCCGCAGTCCGGGCAGGTCTTGCAGACCATCAGGCGCGCCGCTTCATCAACTGCGCCCATTCCTGGCGTGCGTAGAACAGGCGGAGTTCGGGCGGGTGGCTGGCATCGTGCAGTTCATCGCGGACAGCGGCAAGGGCAGGGTCATTATCCAGCCGCAGCCCGATGGTGAGATAGAAGGCGACGAAATCGCGCCGGTCATCAATATCAATCATGCCATAGGCCGCAGCACGATCAACCGCGCGGCTTACCAGCGCCTCGGCCGCAGCGCGCTCCATCGGCAGGCGCGGCGCAAATTCGGTCACCAGCTGCGCACGGAATTGCGCATCGAACCGCTGACGGATTCGGTCGTATTGATCAAGGCCGAGCGTAATCCTGCCGCGCGAAGATTCGACGTTATCGGGCCGGGTGATCAGACGCGGCGTGCCTTGGCCATCAATCAGGCCGATCTGGCCCGCCGGACCCATGAAGCGCGCGAGTTGGGGCGGTGTCAGCGAGGGCAACACCAGTGCAAGCGCCCGTGGGTCGGCCATCCGGAACAACACCGATTCGCTCGGAGCGCCGGGCAAGGGTTCATCGCGCGGAATGTCGATCATCGTCACACCGCGCAGATGGCGGTAGAGCGCGGCTTCGCCCTGCGGCCACGACCATAGCACCGCCGCCGGGCGCGCCGCCGCCAGCGCTGACACGACCGACTGCACGTGCGCCGTTTCGGCCGCAGCCAGAAACGGGCCCGCCGCCACGGCGGCGCGGTCCGGCCCTTCAAGGTAGAGCCCGCGCGCCCGCACCCCGGCAGCGGCCAGATCGCCGGGCAGGTCATCAAACTGCGCCCCATCGATCACGGCAAAGCGCTGCCATGGCAAGGCCGCGAACAGATCGGCCCAGACAGTGTTGGTCATGATGATGCTCAGCCCCTCACGAACGGAGCGCCGCTGGCGGCTGCTGATTTGAGGCAGGGCTTGTCAGCCGCAGGAACGGCTCCGGCTGCGCCGATGGCGCTGCCTCCCCCGCCGCCGCCGCCGCCTGCATCACCGATCAGGACAGTGGGCATCCCTGTCACGATCACCCCGCCATGGGTGGTCATATCGCCCATGCGGGCGGCAGGCATGCCGCCGATGATGACCGTGGCGGAACCTTTGACGATCATGTCGATCGGGCCAACACAGACGCATTTGTCTGTCACGCGCGCGGCTGGCAATGAGCCGACCAGCACGTTGACTTGGCAGGGCGGAATGATCGGCCCGCCCACATGGGGCACGACGCCAGTGACCATAGGGCAGACGTGCATGTCGGTAACCCGCGCGGATGGCTGCCCCATTGAAACCTCCAGACCCAGTAAGGATTCGATCAAGAATACCATGAGGTTCGCTATGCGTCATCCGCTAACTGGACGCGGTGCTTGGTGGGCGTGGGTGCAAGGGGTGCCGGGAGCGCATCGAACAGCGCCCCCGGCACCCGGTCAGACAGCGCGCAGACGCACATCGTCAAAGCTGTGGCGGACGAGCAGGCTGCCATTGCGCCAAACGGGGCGGAGCAGGTTGTCGCTATCGGCGACGTCCTCCATCTGAATGGCAACCAGACGTCCCGCCTTACGCACCACCGCCTGCCGCCCTGCCTTGCTGGCCTTGGCGGGATCGGTGGCAGGAGCCTTGGCAACGTCGTGCCACACGCCGCCCGCGTCGCGCATCGCGTTGGCCTTCATCGCAAAGCGCAGGGTGTCACGATTGACCTGCTGGAGCAGCCCGCCGCCCATGCCGAAGGCGATGTTGTCGATGGCAAAGCCTTCCGCGATAAGCCGGGCGATCAGCTCGGCAATGCTTGCAGGCGTCATGCCATCGCCCTGGATCACGCGCACATGCGGATCGAGCACGCGGTAGCCCTTGGCATTCACGGTGCCGCCAAAGGCCTCCCACCGAGTCTTGACCGCGCGCACCGGGGTTTCCACCGGATCGCCGCTGTCGGGCCGCACCACCAGTGTGCCTTTGCGGGCCAGCACCTTGTCGCGCAAGGTCCCGCCCCAGATACCGGTCAGCGCGGCATCAAGGTCATAGCTGTCCGAGACGACGGCGACGAGCTTGCCCTCGCCATCGAAGGCGTCCAGCATATTGGCATAGGCCGCTTCTTCGCGCGCGCGGCCCCAGCTGGTCATAGTGCTGTGCTCTGCCGCCGGGATCGAGAAGCCGGCCATGTCCGCGCCGTAGTAGCGGCGCGCAGCCATCAGCCCCTCCATGGTGTCGGTGCCCATGAAGTTGACGAGGTGCGCCATGCCGCCAAGCCCGGCGCTTTCGCCGCTGCTGGTGCCGCGCGCGCCGAAATCGTGCAGCTTGAACGGCAGCTGGCCTTCCACATCCTCGCTGGTTGTCTCCAGCCCGGCGCGGATGATCAACCGGCACTGGCGGCTGAGCGTGGCGACGGTGGTCGGATACCAGATCGCGCGCAGCAGTGCGGTTTCGATGAAGGTCGCCAGCCATGGCAGGCGCGGATCAGTGGTTTCGACCTGCACCAGTGGCACGCCGGTCGGCACGATCATGCCTTCAGGCAGGGCGCTGATGACGACGGGTAGGAACCCGCCGTGCTCGTCAAGGATGATCTGCCAGCCCGCGCGGTTGAACGGCACTCCGTGGGCGGTGCAGATCGCTGCGGCCTCGTCGATATCGTTCTGGGTGATCGGGCGGGCGAGCCGGTCGATCAGGAAGGGCTGCAACCCCATGAACAGCACGTCGTCGGCAAAATCATTCGGCCGTGCCTCGATATAGGCGCTTATTGCACGGGTTTCGGGCGGGTATTGCAGGAAGTGGCTGTGTTTGTAACTGTCGGTGGCCAAAAGCAGATTGGTCATGATGTGAACTCCTCACATAGTCGTCAAATGCAGGGCTCCCCTGCGCGGCGGGTCTTTGTTTACAGGTCGGCCATGGCCTCGATGATGGCCCAGTGGTCCTCGAACAGCATGTCGGGGCTGAGATCGCCGAAACGGTACCACTGCGCATGGGCAGCATCATCGCCGCCCTTCACACTGAACAGCTTGCGGCGTTCGGGCAGGCGGAACAGGAAGGCATGGGTGATGATCCGCCCCCGCAGTGAACGGCTCGGCGCATCGAACACCCGCGTGCGTGCGTCCTCAATGAAGCTTGCGAGCATTGCGGGCGGGATCTGGCCCTTGCCATCGCTTATCGCAGTTTCCTCCCGCAATTCGCGGATCGCGGCATCGCGGATGCGCTCGGCCGGATTGACGAACCCACCGGGCAGCGCGAGCAAGCCCTTGCCCGGCGCGCGCCCACGCTCAACCAGCAGGATGTGACCCGATTGGATCACAACCGCATCGGCGGTGACGAACGGCCCTTTGCCCCACTGCGCAGGGTAAGCGGCGAGGAACTCGGCTTCTTCCAGCAGGCCTTTGAACGCCTCCCCCAAAGCAAATTCGCGCAGGAAGTCTGCAACACCGGCCGACAGGATCGTGGACGGCACTTCGGGGATGCGCTGGAAGTAACGCTGGCGCACATCGCTCGACGAAAAGGTGCCATAGGCGCTCTCGACCTGAAGGTTCTCCCATTCGGGGAAGAGCTTGAGATAGAACGACGATGCATCCTTGCCATAGCCTGTCAGCGCCACGCGGAAATCATTGATCCCGTGGTTCTGGAAGCCATGGCCATTGCCATATTCCAGCACCAGCGCGCGCACTATGCGCTGGACCTGCGTGACCCACGCGGTGTCGGAATAGAGGTGATCGTCAAGCGGAGCGATGATCAGGCGGCCTTGCGCCACCTCGTGCCGGAAGGCGGACCGCAGCATGGCTTCGCGCTCAGCATAGGTGAAGGGATTGCGCGGATCGCGGGCCACATTGGCCGATCCCACCAGCACGATCAGCCGATCAACCTGTTCCAGCGTCCGGGCGATGACGTGCTCGTGCCCCACATGCAAAGGCTGGAAGCGTCCGATGAAGACGCCAAATGCAAACTTGCTCATTTCCGAGGCTCCCTCAGATCATCAAGCGAGCCGGACTCCCCGACTCGCACCTGCCTTATATGCAATAGACATATATGCATGCAAGCTATAAGTAGATCGGCATGAGCCACCCACCCTTTGCCGTCACTGTCGATCTGGTGTTGATGACCATTGCCGATGGCGCGCTGTCGGCCCTGATGCAGCGCCGGGCGGAGGAGCCCTTTACCGGATATTCTGCGCTACCCGGCGGCTTTGTTGGCGTGGACGAAGGGCTAGACGATGCCGCACGGCGGGTACTGACCGACAAGGCGGGGCTTGCTGGAGGCGACAGCGCCTGGTTGGAACAGCTGTTTACCTTTGGCGATCCTCAGCGCGATCCCCGCATGCGCATAGTCAGCGTCGCCTATTTCGCCCTGTTTCCGCACGCCGTTTTGGCTGAGGCGGTATTGTCCCGGCCGGACTTGCGCCTGACAACGGTCAGTAACCTGGGAGAGCCGCTCGCCTTCGACCACGCGGCCATCATTGCAGCCGCGCATGGGCGGCTAAAGGGAAAGCTCGACTACAGCCCGATTGCCTTCGCGCTGCTGCCCGAACTGTTCACCTTGCGCGACTTGCAGGCGGTCCATGAAGCGATCAGCGGAACCAAAATTAACAAGCCCGCCTTCCGCCGCAGAATGCTGGGCACCAATTGGATCGAACCCACCGGGCAACGCGAAAGCGATACGCCGTTCAGACCCGCAGAGCTCTATCGAAAGAGCGCCCATGTTGCTGATTGGCGCGCTGATTAGATGCAGCAGGACTGCACGGCGCATGACGATGCGGTCGGGCCTTCGATAAGCCAGTGCTGATCAAAGCCGCCCGATCACCTGTTCGTCGATAAAGTCCTGCGCTTCGTCGTGTGCCGGGCCTGTTGCGGGGGAAGGGTTGCTAGCCAAACGACAACAGGGTGACATGGATGCCGCACGGGGGGATTCCGAACGCCCCGATATGGCAGTTTGACCATCGGGCAGACTTTGGGCAGCTATGTCGCCTGTTGCAGAGCATGTGCCAGCGGGCCTTTGGATTCCCCGAAGGATGCGACTGGACGGCTTGGGGAGAATTACCATGGACCGAAGGGATTTCTTGGCGCTCAGCACCTTTTTCACAGGTGCCGCGCTGTCACCGTCCATATTCGGCAAGGCGATTGCCGCGAGCCAGTTGCAGGACGGAATCGAGCTGGCGGTTAAAAAGCGCCTCGCTGATGCAGCGCTGTCCGCCGCGACCGCCGCCGGGGCCAGCTATTGCGACGTGCGGGTCGGGCGTTACCTGCGCCAGTTCGTCATCACCCGCGAACGCAATGTCGAAAATATCGTCAACACCGAAAGCACCGGAACCGGCGTGCGTGTGATCGCCGACGGATCATGGGGCTTTGCCGCGACCAGTGTCATGACGGAAGACGCCGTTGCCGATGCTGCGCGCCAGGCGACCGCGATCGCCAAGGCCAATGCCCGTATCCAGACCGCGCCGGTCCAGCTGGCGCCCACGCCGGGGGTTGGCGAAGTCAGCTGGCGCACGCCGATCCGCAAGAACGCGATGGACGTGCCGATCGCGGACAAGGTTGATCTCCTGATGGCGGTCAACGATGCCGCGCTTGGCGCCGGGGCCAGCTTCGTCAATTCGCTGCTGTTCCTCGTCAACGAGCAGAAATATTTCGCATCCACCGATGGGTCCTACATTGATCAGGACGTCCACCGCATCTGGGCCCCGCTGACGGTGACTGCCGTTGACCAGTCAACCGGCAAATTCCGCTCACGCGAAGGCCTGTCTGCGCCGATGGGTCTTGGGTGGGAGTACATGGACGGGAAGAGCGCGGATAAGTTCGTTCTGTCCAACGGCCTGACCACTTACGGCAAGTCCTATGACATGAAGGAAGACGCGATTGCCGCGGCCAATGATGCGCAGGCAAAACTTAAAGCGCCTTCGGTCAAGCCGGGCAAATATGATCTGGTGCTTGATCCGAACCACCTCGGCCTGACGATCCACGAATCGGTTGGCCACCCGCTCGAACTTGACCGCGTGCTTGGCTATGAAGCCAATTTCGCCGGAACCAGCTTTGCCACCCTCGACAAGCGTGACGCGGCCTTCAAATATGGCAGCGAAATCGTGAACCTGTTTGCCGACAAGACGCAGGTCGGCTCGCTCGGCGCGGTCGGTTATGATGATGAAGGCGTTGAGACCAAGCGTTGGGATTTGGTCAAGGACGGCATTCTGGTCGATTACCAGACCATCCGCGATCAGGCGCATATTGTCGGCAAGGATGCATCGGATGGCTGCTGCTATGCCGATAGCTGGTCGAACGTCCAGTTCCAGCGCATGGCCAATATCTCGCTGGCTCCCGGCAAGACCAAGCTGAGCACCGCCGACATGATCGCCGGGGTGGATAACGGGATCTACATTGCGGGGCGCGGATCATTCTCGATCGATCAGCAGCGCTACAATGCGCAGTTTGGCGGGACGGTGTTCTACGAGATCAAGAATGGCCAGCTTGGCCCGATGATCGAAGATGTCGCCTACCAGATGCGCACGCCCGAATTCTGGGGCGCGTGTTCGGCAATCTGCGACGAAAGCGATTACCGCATGTTCGGTTCGTTCTTCGACGGCAAGGGGCAGCCCAGCCAGATTTCGGCGGTCAGCCACGGTTCGTCGACCACCCGCTTCGACGGCATCAACGTCATCAACACCGCCCGGTCACTGGGCTGAGCCTCGCGCAGGAGAAGCAGATATGAGCATTCTTACAGAAGCGCAGGCCAAAGCCATTCTCGACAAGGTCATCGCCTTTTCGACCGCTGATG
>JAKFWB010000409.1 GCA_021732945.1 Porphyrobacter sp. | reverse complement strand
CGCATCGCGATCAATCAGCGTGTCGAGCAGTTCAGGCTTGCGCGCCAATTCGTCCGACAGCGCCGGGGCAAGGGTGAGCGCGGCCACAAGGCGCCGGGTCAGATCAGGCCGCGCGTCGAGCAGGCGGAAGGTGGTGATGGCGCTCGGCACGCGCTCGATGATCCGTTCCCAGCGGGTGATCGCGCGCGCGGGATCATCGCTCGCTGCCATCGCCGCTAGCAAGGCCGGTTGCAGCCGGTCCCACGCTGCCACGGCTTGCGGGGAACGGATCGCGGCATGGCGACCATCGCGCCAGCCTTCGATCCGCTCGGCGAGCACTTCGGGTTCCTCGAAACCAAACTCGCTGAGCTGCTGCGCCAAGGCGCTGGCGGGCATGGCGACGGCCATTGTGGTGGGTTTGCGCTGACCGATCAGCTCTTCATAAATCCGCCCGGTTCGCGCGGTCAGCGCCGTGAGCTCCGCCACCAGCGCCGCGCCGTCCGCCAGCCCATCAAGCCGCGCGACATTGTCGAGCGCCTCGCCTTCGGGCAGCGCGTGGGTCTGGCGGTCGTGGACCATTTGCAAGCGGTGCTCGATTTGCCGCAGCCGGTCATATCCCTCGCCCAAGGTGGCGGCGTTGTCCGCCGTGATCCAGCCCGCCGCCGCCAGCGCGTTAAGCGCCGCGCGTGTCCCGCGCACCCTGAGCGACGTGTCGCGCCCGCCGTGGATCAGTTGATGGGTCTGGGCATAGAATTCGATCTCACGAATCCCCCCGCGCCCGCGTTTGACGTCAAAACCGGGGCCTGGGAGCGGCGGGCCTGCGTGGCTTTCGCGAATCCGCAGGGTGAGCGCCCGGATTTCCTCCACAGCACCGAAATCAAGCTGCGCGCGCCACACGAAGGGGCGGATCGCGGTGAGGAAGTCCTCGCCTGCGGGCACATCCCCTGCTGCCGCCCGCGCGCGGGTGAAGGCTGCCCGCTCCCACGCCAGCGCCGCGCCTTGATAATGCGCCAGCGCCGATCCGACCGGCACGGCGAGCGGGCTGACTTCGCTAGCCGGGCGTAGCCGTAGGTCCACCCTGAGGGCATAGCCGTCAGCCGTGCTAGTCGACAGAAGCGCCACCACCCGGCGGGCATAACGCTGCGCCGCCTCACCCGGATCGTCAGAAGCGCGGCGCGGCAGGCGCTCACGATCGAACAGCAGGATCGGGTCAATGTCAGAGGAATAGTTCAATTCGCCCGCGCCCTGCTTGCCCAGCGCCAGTGCGATAAAGCCATCGGCGGCATCGCTATCGGTGCGCTCATGGATCGCGGTGCGGATCGCGCGGTCCAAGGCCCGGTCGGCGAAGGCGGTCAGTTCACCGACCACCTTCGTCAGCGGGAAAGCGCCCGCCAGATCGCCTACCGCCAGCGTCGCCGCCAGCGCCAGACGCTCGCGCCGCACAGCAATCTCAGTGTCGGGATGATCGGCTTGCGCCCGCGCCCATGGCAGCGCGGCTTCGCTGTCTCCCGCCGCCAGCAGCCCGGCCAGCTCCGGCTGTCGTTCCAGCGCGCGGGCGAGGAACGGGGCATGGCTGCGCGCGCGGTGCAGCGCCCCCGTCCAATCAGGGCTGTCCCAGTCACAGTGTCGATGCTCGCCCATCGCCTGCCTCTCTGACGAGCGCGGGCGTTTGTCGCAAGCGACGATGCTTGCGCGCCCGCGCCGCCTCTGCGATTGAACCTGCGACTATACGCAAAGGACGATACCATCATGACAGCACGGATTGGCGCGATCAGCGCACTCGCGGCAGCAGCCCTGGCGCTCGCCGGATGCGATGCGATGAAGAGCAATGCGGGGATCGACGGGATGGATATCCCTGCGGTCGAACCCGGCGTGCTGTCCGAAGCGACGATGAAGGACGTTACCCGCACGCTCTCCAGCGACGCGTTCGAAGGCCGCATGCCCGGCACGCCCGGTGAGGAAAAAACCATCGCGCTGATGGTCGATCGCTTCAAGGCGGCGGGTCTCAAGCCCGGCAATGGCGATTCGTGGGTGCAGGAAGTCCCGCTGATCGAGATCAGCGGCAAGGATTACGCCCCGCTCGCGATCACTGGGAAGGGCACCAACCTCAGCTTCGATTTCCGCAAGGATTGGGTCGGCGTGACCTATCGTGAAGACGCGACGACGACGCTCAAGGACAGCGAGCTTGTCTTCGTTGGCTACGGCATCAATGCGCCGGAAAAGGGCTGGAACGATTACGCCGGGCTTGATGTGAAGGGCAAGACGGTGGTGATCCTCGTCAATGATCCCGATTGGCAGGCGGTGAACCTTGAAGGCACCTTCAATGGCCGGGCAATGACCTATTACGGGCGCTGGACCTACAAGTATGAAGAGGCCGCCCGCCAAGGCGCGGCAGGAGCGCTGATCGTCCACCAGACTGCGCCCGCCAGCTATGGCTGGAACGTGGTCGAAAGCTCATGGACCGGCCCGCAGGCCTATGCCCAGCGCGGTGAGAATGCGCCGCCGCTGACCCAGATGAACGGTTGGCTGACCGAGGAAGCCGCGCGCCGAGTGCTGAAAGCCGCAGGGCAAGATCTGGACGCGCTGACCAGGGCCGCGCAGGTCAAGGGCTTCAAGCCGGTGCCGCTGGGCCTCAAGGCAGGTACCAAATTCGCCAGCGACTTCCGCAGCTTCATGTCGCACAACATCATCGGCATTCTGCCGGGCAGCGAGGCGCCGGACGAATATGTGCTCCACACTGCGCATTGGGACCACTTGGGCCGCTGCACGGCCGCACCCGATGGCGATGACATCTGCAACGGCGCGGTCGACAACGCCACCGGCACCGCGGCGCTGGTCGCGCTGGCCGAGGCCCACGCCAAGGCCGGCCCGCCCCGCCGCAGCCTGGTGTTCCTTGCGGTGACGGCGGAGGAATCGGGCCTGCTCGGCGCGCAGTACTATGCGCAGAACCCGATCTTCCCGCTGGCGCAGACCGTGGGCGGGATCAACATGGATGCGTTTCAGGTGGCAGGCCCGGCCAAGGACGTGACGGTCGTCGGCGGCGGCAAGTCGCAGCTTGATGCCTTCATGCTGACGGCTTTGTACGCAGATGACCGCCGCGCCACCCCCGATCCCAAACCCGAGGCAGGCTATTACTACCGCTCCGATCACTTCGCGCTCGCCAAGCTCGGCGTGCCGATGCTGTATATCGATGGCGGTGAGGACCTGATCAACGGCGGCAAGGATGCCGGCGCGGCAGTAGGCAAGGATTATACCGACAACCGCTATCATGGGCCAAAGGACGAGTTCAACGAGGCGTGGGACTGGTCAGGCGTGATGGCCGACTTGCAGCTCTATTACCGCATCGGCCGTACACTCGCGATGAGCACAAGCTGGCCCAACTGGAACGACGGCGACGAGTTCAAAGGCGTCCGTGATGAAGATTGCGCTGAGTCCAATAAGGGGTGCTGAGCGCGCTTAGGTCCTGACCCTAGTCAGGTTGGTACGTAGGCAAGGCCGAGCTCTTCGGCCTTAGCCTTCAGACGTTTGTCGCCAGTCCAGATCAAAGCGCCTTCAGCTTCTGTTGCCGCCAGTAGGTGTGCATCGACGAACCCGATCCCTCCACCGTGGAGCCTTTGATCTTCGATAAACTTGAGCAAGTCACCCATCGAAACCACTCTCGCTTGTGGAAGCAGCTGGAGTAGGTCGATAACCTTCGCGCGCGTTTTGAATGAGCCAAGAGCAATCTCAGCGGTGACCATCGGATGCTGGAGGATGCCTTCTGTTTCCAGAAGTCGAGCAAGTTGGATAGCAGGTGCGCGAATATGATCGATCCAAATCGACGAGTCGACGAGGATCACGAAACACGCCGCCGTTCGGGAACCCATGCTTCGGGATCGCTACCCCCCAAATCGACCAAAGCTCTTGCGGCAAGGCTTCGAATCAGGGCCTTAAGCGCAGCCTCTTCCAATTCTGATCGGTCTTCGATGCCCGAAAACTGGATTGCCTTGCGCCTTAGGTTCTCTAGCTCAAGCGTCTCTGTCTTTCGTCCCGCCCATTTCATTCTGACAAATCTGACGACCCCTGCACTTAGGTTGATTTCTTGAGGATCAACTTTCCAGCCAGCCTCAATCCAGGCCTTCGCTTGGCTATGATGCCCCTTGAATTGATTTGCCCACCACGCACGATGCTTGCGTGCGCTCGGTGGCAGCTTAAACGATAGGACTTCCTCGATTTCCCCAAATGTAGGTTCCCACGAGTCGGCGGCCCGCGTCTTGAGGAATTCGCTCAGAGGCAAATATTTACCCATTGCCGCCCTCCTTTGTAACTAATTTTTGGAATAGTTTTGAAACTATGTCAAGATCACTCATGTTGCCCGAATGGGCTCCGCAGGACTGGCTGTGGATCGGCTTTCCGCATCTCGCCGAAGAATGGCCCGGCTGGCTTGAGCCCGCGCAGGAGCAGATCGCCGATTTCGCCTCTGCCGTGGCGGAGAGCGGGCAGGCGGTGCGTTTGCTGGTGCGCGATGCGGCCAATGAATCACGGGCGCGGTCGCTGGTGAGTGAGCGGGTCACGCTAGAACGCCGCGCCTATGGCGATGTCTGGCTGCGCGATACCGGACCGTTGGTGGTGTTTGAAAGCGATGGCACCCGCACCGCGCGGCGGTTCGGTTTCAACGGCTGGGGCGGACAGTATCTGATGCCGGGTGATCAGGAAATCGGTGCAGAATTGGCGAGTGATGCTCGGTTGGCGATTACCTCGACGCCGATGGTGCTCGAAGGCGGTGCGGTGGATGGCGACGGCACCGGGCTGGTCGCGACCACCGAGCAATGCCTGCTCAACCCCAACCGCAACCCGCAGATGAGTCGCGCGGACATCGAAGCGGAACTGGCCGCGCAGCTCGGTTTCACCCGCGTGCTGTGGCTGGGCGACGGGCTGATCAACGACCACACCGATGGCCATGTCGACAACCTCGCGCGCTTTGTCGGACCGAACCGGCTGGTGGTGCCTGAGGCCACCGGCAAGGATGATCCCAACGCTGCGATCTACGCCGATGCGGCGACGCGGGCTGAGGCCTTTGGGGTCGAGGTGGTGCGCATCCCCTCGCCCGGGCTCCTCACCCGCGACGGGGTGATCGAACCGGCGAGCTATGTGAACTTCGCGATCACCACGCATCTGGTGGTGGTGCCGACCTTTGGCTCGCCCCATGACGCCGACGGAGTCGCCGCCATCGCCGCGCTGTTCCCTGATCGTGACACTGTCGGCCTGCCTGGAGAAGCTGTGCTGGCAGGCGGCGGCGGATTCCACTGCGCCAGCCAGCAAATGCCTGCGCTTCCCGGAGCAAATTAACGATTCGTTAGGGATTTGCGGCGATGGTCCGTGATTATGAACCGCGCCATTGCCCTTGCCTATCCGCTTGCCGCTGCCGCTGCCGCTGGTCGGATGGCGCCGGTTGATCTGGCGCGCCGGGCGATCATATTCGGCAGCGCAGCCGCTTTGATCCTGGCTGGACAATCGCTACCGTTCTGACGCAACAGGCGCAAATTGCGCTGTAACCAAGTGGCCATCTGGCGCGTATATCCCCTCGACCACATTGAGGATGATCCGATGATCACGAACCGCACTGCACTCGCCCTTCTCGCCGGAATTGCCGCGCTTGGTGCCGGAGCCACCGCCGTTTCGCAAGCCACATCAGCGCAGGCGCAGAACGACGCCCGCGTTGTCTCACCCACCGGAGAGCCGGTGCTGATCGAACTGTTCACCAGCCAGGGCTGTTCGTCCTGCCCGCCGGCCGACAAGGTTGCCGCCAAGATTGCGCCGAGCCCCGGCCTGGTCGTGATCTCGCGCCCGGTCACCTATTGGGATCGGTTGGGGTGGAAAGACACGCTGGCCAAGGAAGCCAACACCAATTTGCAGCAGGCCTATTCCCAGCGCGGGCTGGCCGGCCGGAACGGGGTCTACACGCCGCAAGCCGTGGTCAATGGCCGCTTCGGCACGGTTGGATCAAGCGAGCTTGATGTGCGCCGCGGCGTCGCGCACCATAGCGGCGCTGGCAATGCGGCCATCCGGGTCAAGGATCTGGGCGCAGAAGGCTTTGGCGTCGGCCTTGGCGGCGATACCGGCAAGCCTGCGGAACTGGTGCTGGTGGCTACCACCCGCGAAGTCGAAGTCGGCATCGGCAGCGGCGAGAATGGCGGGCGAACGGTGATTTACACCAATGTGCTGCGCGGCGAGCAGACCATCGCGAGCTGGAAGGGCGGCAAGGCCAGCCATGTCGTCACCCCGGCACAGCTCAAGGTCAAGGGTGCCAACCGCTATGCGCTCGTCCTGCGCGAACCCGGCGGCGGCCCGGTGCTCGCCGCGCGTTGGTTGAGCTAGAATAAGCGGATCAGCGCGCCCACCGCCGCGCCTGCCAGCACCACGCCAACAGTGCCGCGCCAGACCGGGTCGCTGATGCGGCCTGAAACGGCCATGCCCAGCCGGTTGCCGATCAGGATCACCGGCAGCATCACCAGCGCAAACACGATCAGTTGCCAGCGCAGGATGCCGAGCCATGTTGCGCTGGCCAATCCGGCGCTGGCGGCGATGGTGAAGATCAGCAGCATCGAGGCTTTGATTGTGCTGCGCGGCAATTCGCGCCCGGCATAATAGGGCACCACTGGCGGGCCGGGCATTCCGGCATAGCCGGTCATCAACCCGCTCAGCACGCCGACTCCTCCCGTGACCAGCAACCCCGGCATCGCACTTCCCCGGCGCGGCAGCAGGATCGCGAGGAAGGCGCTGAAGGCGATAAGCGCAATCACCAACCGCGCCACATCCGCCCCGGTCAGCGATAGTGCGAACAGGCCAATCGGGGTCGTGATCGCCCCGGCGAGGCATATCTGCCAGGCGCTGCGCTCGGCATCGCGGACCAGCGCGCGAAATTCGGTCAGGCCAATCAGCACCGACAGGCAATTGCCCAGCACCACGGCTTCGACCGGGGGCAGCGCCAGCGCGAGGATCGGCACCAGCAGGATCGCCATGCCGAATCCGGTGAGCCCGCGCACAAATGATGCGCCCAGCGCTGCGCCGAGTGCGACGGCAATTTGCAGCGCGGTAAAGCCCCCGACCAGTTCCATGCTTGCGCTGTGCGCTACTTCCCGCTGCGCTGCTTGAGCCAGGCTTCCATCTCGGCGATTTCTTCTTCCTGCGCGGCGATCACCCGGACGGCAAGATCGCGCGCTTGCGCATCCTTGGCATATTTCAGCGCGACTTCGGACATGGCAACCGCACCCTGATGATGGGCGAGCATTCCCTGCATGAAGGCGACGTCGGGATCGGCGGGAATATCGGCCATTCCGGCGTGCATCGCATCATTGGCCGCCTTGTAAGCCGCCTGCGCTTCGGTCAGCTCAGCTTTGGAATCCTCGCCCATAGCGTGGCCGGAATGGTCCATCTCGCCTGTTCCGGTCGCGGCATCCGTATCGGTCTTGGCACCGCAGGCGGCGAGCAGCAGCAAACCAGGGACGAAGGCGGTTAAGAATTTCATCTCAGCTCTCCATTTTCAGATCGGGCGGAGTGCCCTCCGCGCGCAGCATGGCGATGGCATCGGCGAGGCTCATCACCTTTTGATGCTCCGCACCCAGCGTACGCACGGCGACGGTGCCTTCCTCGGCCTCGCGCTTGCCCACCACCAGCAGTTGCGGGACCTTGGCAAGGCTGTGTTCGCGCACCTTGTAGTTGATCTTTTCGTTGCGCAGATCGGTCTCGACCCGGATCCCCGCGCTGCGCAATTGCGCTTCGACATCGCGCGCGTAATCATCCGCGTCCGAGACGATTGTGGCCACCACCGCCTGGACTGGGGCGAGCCACGCGGGCATGCGTCCGGCGAAATGCTCGATCAGGATGCCGATGAAACGCTCATACGAACCAAAGATCGCGCGGTGCAGCATCACCGGACGGTGCTTGTCACCATCCTCGCCGATGTAATGCGCATCGAGCCGCTCGGGCAGCACCCGGTCCGATTGGATCGTGCCGACCTGCCACGTCCGCCCGATTGCGTCGGTCAGATGCCATTCGAGCTTGGGGGCGTAGAACGCGCCTTCGCCGGGGAGCTCTTCCCAGCTGAGGCCATTGGCGGTCAAAGCGTCGCGCAATTCCTGCTCGGCCTTGTCCCAATCCGCCTCGCTGCCGAAGCGCTTTTCGGGGCGCAGGGCGAGCTTGATGTCATAGGTGAAGCCGAAGTCGCGATAGACCGAATCCGCCAGCGCGAGGAAGTCCTGCACTTCGGCCACAACCTGAGCTTCGGTGCAGAAGATATGCGCATCGTCCTGCGTGAACTGGCGCACCCGCATCAGCCCGTGGAGCGCGCCGTGCGGTTCGTTGCGGTGGCAACAGCCCATCTCGCCGAGCCGGATCGGCAGATCGCGGTAGGAAGTGATGCCCTGTTTGAACACCATCACATGCGCCGGGCAGTTCATCGGCTTGATCGCGAGCCAGGCGGCATCGTCGGCCACCTTGGGAGACGCCGCGCCGCTGTCTTCGTCGACTTCAGGCACCACGTCGGGCACGGCGAACATGTTCTGCGCATACTTCCCCCAGTGGCCTGACTGGGTCCACTGGCGCACGTCCATCAGCTGCGGGGTCTTGATCTCGCGGTAACCTGCGCCGTCCATCTTGCGGCGCATATAGGATTCCAGCTCGCGCCAGATGCGGTAGCCCTTGGGGTGCCAGAAGACAGAACCGTGAGCTTCTTCCTGCAAATGGAACAGGTCCATCTCGCGCCCCAACTTGCGGTGGTCGCGCTTGGCGGCTTCCTCCAGCCGGGTTAGGTGGGCCTGAAGCTGCTTCTTGTTGAGCCAGCCGGTGCCGTAGATGCGGGTCAATTGGGGGTTATTCTGATCCCCACGCCAATACGCGCCCGCCACGCGGGTCAGCTTGAAGGCATCGGGATCGAGCTTGCCGGTCGAAGGCAGGTGCGGCCCGCGGCACATGTCGAGCCAGTCGTCGCCGCTCCAATAGACCGTCAGGTCCTCACCCTCGGGCAGTTCCTGCGCCCACTCGGCCTTGAAGCTTTCGCCTTCGCCAGCCCATTTGGCGATGAGCTGTTCGCGGCTCCAGACCTCGCGGCGCAGCGGCTTGTCGGCGCGGATGATGGCGCGCATCGCGTCCTCGATCGCAGGCAGATCGTCCATGCTGAACGGCTCTCGCCCCTCGGGCGCCTTGACGTCGTAATAGAAGCCATCGTCGGTGGACGGGCCAAAGGTGATCTGCGTGCCGGGGAACAGCGCCTGCACCGCCTCGGCCAGAACGTGGGCGTAATCGTGGCGGGCGAGTTCGAGCGCATCGGCCTCATCGCGCGCGGTGACCAGCGCGAGTTCGGCATCGCCCTCAAACGGCCGGGTGAGATCGCGCAGTTCCCCATTCACGCGCGCGGCGAGCGCCGCCTTGGCAAGGCCGGGGCCAATCGCGGCGGCAATATCCGCCGGGGTCGAGCCGGGAGCCACTTCGCGCACCGATCCATCGGGCAGGCTGATCTTGAGCAGTTCGGTCATCGGTCAAATCCGTCTGGTTTGGCCGCGCCCTGCCACAGAGAGGCGCGCACCGGAAGAGCGGTGTTGAACGTTAGTCGGTTTGAGGAGAATACCGCGCCGCCCCGAACCGGGCGGCGGGCTGCCAGGCTTAACCCGCGCGCCGCCGCCCCCGGATAGTCCGGGTGGTGGTGGTCGTGCCGGTGATGGGCAACAGATGGGCCATGGCCATGTGATAAGCCTCCAACAGCCCTGAGTCACGCGCAAGTTGATGAAACACACGTTGAGACAGACTTTCCGGCGGCCTCAATGGAAAGCTTCCTTGACATCCGCGCCAACTTATGACAAGTATCCTTTCCATAACTGAAAGGAAGCTTGTCAATGACCCAGCTCACCAAACCCTCCGCTCCGGGAGCCAACCCTGAACGCGGCGGCACAAGTAGGTGCGTCCAGTGAACGGCGATTCAACCAGCGCCACGGTTTCGGGCAGGAGCTGTTTCGTGGCGGCAGTATCATCGGTCCTGGCCGCGTTGATGGTTCTGTTTCTGTGGAAGAGCGAGGCGATCAATATCGGGACCGCCTATGTTCTGGCGATTGTTCCGGTTGCGCTGATGGTATTCGCCTTCGTTCGCAGCCTCAGGCAATCGCGTTCGGACAGCAAGGCCAGTCAGCGCTACCTCACGCGCATGGCACTGGTGATGGCGTTCTATCTTCTCACTCTGTTCGTGGCTGAGAACCAGATCGAGGATCGCGGGCTTACCGGGCCACTTGCGGCCTTGCTCGCGCTGTTGCCGGGCCTGTCGTTTGCAGGGGTGATCTGGATCTTCGGCGCCCTGATTGTCGAGGAACAGGACGAGTTCTTCCGCCTGCTGTATGTCCGCCAGGGGCTCATTGCGACCGGGGTCTCGTTCACCCTCGCTGCGGTTTGGGGGTATCTGGAGACCTACAAGATCGTCGATCCGGTCGTCGCTTACTGGTGGCCGACCATATGGTGCTTTGGGATCGGCATCGGGGGCGTCGCGAACAAGATCAAATATGGCACATTTGGTGAAATGCGTTGAACAACCGCCTCAAGGTGCTGCGCGCCGAGCGGAGCTGGAGCCAGCAAGACCTCGCCGACCGATTGGGCGTGTCCCGCCAGAGCGTGAACGCCATCGAGACCGGGCGCTATGACCCGTCCCTGCCGCTCGCCTTCACCATCGCCGAGCTGTTCGAACTGCCGATTGAGGCGATTTTCAGCCGCGACTAAACCGTCAGTGTCCCCGAACCCTTGTCGGTCGCAATCCGCTTGGTCCCCGCCAGCTTGGTCGAGCGTTGCTTGATCCCGGTGCTGAAGCGATATTCGGTCACCGCACGGGTGGGGGTCAGTTCCATCACCATGTAACCGCGCTGCGACATGTCCGCCCATTTGAGCTGCTCATTCTCCGCCACCAGCGCGCTCGCCAGCGTCGCGGAAGGGATGAAGGGCAGGTAGGTTTCGAACCCGGGCGAGCTGACCGAGGATACGCCCAGTTCCACGCCGACCTTGGCACCATCATGCGACAGGTCGAAGGCCCAGCCATTATGCGTGTCGCCCGCCAGCACGATCAGGTTGGCATCCGCTGACAGCGCGGCCTTGAACACCCGTTCGCGCGCGGCGGGGTAACCATCCCATGCGTCCATATTGAGCGGCAGGCCAACCGTGCTCGCCATCGCCGAAGCGGTCAGGCGCTCGCGAACATAGGCGGGCACTTCGGCGCCCAATTGGCTGATCAGCGATGGCGGGGTCTTGAGGCTGCCGATCAGCACCTGCTGCACCAGCACCTGCCAGTGTGTGCCGCCAGCGGTGGAGGCGGCCAGCCCTTTGGCGAGCCATGCATCCTGCGCCTGTCCCAGCAATTGCCGCTCCGGATCGGCCCATGCCCCATCGCGGAATGTGGTCAGCGCGGCGGTCATCGCCTGCGGATCGGCCGCGCCTTTCAGCACCATGCCGAGATAGAATTGCTGGTCGCGCCCTTCCAGCCGGGTGTCGAGCCGGAACAGAGTGGCAAGATCGCCAACCTGAT
>JAKFWB010000156.1 GCA_021732945.1 Porphyrobacter sp. | reverse complement strand
CGCTCAGCCATGCGATGTATGACGGCGCGCTGATGCTCGGCATTTGCGACAAGATCGTGCCAGGGCTGTTGATGGGGGCGCTAAGGTTCGGCCATCTCCCGACCATCTTCGTGCCCAGCGGGCCGATGCCGACCGGCATCCCGAACAAGGAAAAGCAGCGCATCCGCCAGCTTTACGCCGAGGGCAAGGCCACCCGAGCCGAGCTGCTGGCGAATGAGATGGCGAGTTACCATTCGCCCGGCACCTGCACCTTCTTCGGCACCGCCAACTCCAACCAGATGATGATGGAGATGATGGGGCTGCACATTCCGGGCAGCGCCTTCATCCAGCCCGGCACGCAGCTGCGCCAAGCCTTGGACCGCGAAGCGATGCACCGCGTCGCCGCACTGGGGCGCAAGGGTGATGACTACCGCCCGCTCGGGCTGTGCGTCGACGAGAAGGCGATCATCAACGCCGCCGTCGGACTGCTGGCGACCGGCGGCTCCACCAACCACGCGATCCACCTGCCGGCCATGGCGCGCGCGGCGTGGGTGATCTTTGACTGGGACGACCTGTCCGAATTGTCCCACGCGGTGCCTCTGATCGCGCAGGTCTATCCCAATGGCTCGGGCGATGTGAACAATTTCCACAACGCGGGCGGCATGGGCTACGTAATCGGCGAATTGCTGGGCGCAGGCCTCGCCCACCCCGACATCCTGACTGTCGGGCGCGGCGATTTCAGCGACTATGCCAAGGAACCCGGCCTTGATGGAGAGGCGCTGGTGTGGCGCGACGTCGGCGCGAGCATGGACGACACCATGCTCCGCCCGGTCGCCAATCCATTCAAGCCGGACGGGGGCATGCGCCTGCTCACCGGCAATCTTGGCCGCGCCTGCTTCAAGACCTCGGCAGTTGATGAAAGCCGCTGGACGGTGGAGGCTCCGTGCCGCGTGTTCGACAATCAGGCCGATGTTGCCGCTGCCTTCAAGGCGGGCGAACTTGATCGCGACGTCGTGGTCGTGGTCCGGTTTCAGGGCCCACGCGCCAACGGGATGCCTGAACTGCACAAGCTCACCCCGCCGCTGGGCGTGTTGCAGGATCGCGGGTTCAAGGTCGCGCTGGTCACCGACGGCCGCATGTCAGGCGCTTCGGGCAAGGTTCCCGCGGCGATCCACTGCACCCCCGAAGCATTGGGCGGTGGCCCCCTCGCCCGGCTGCGCGATGGCGATGTGGTCAAACTCTGCGCTGTGACCGGCGAACTCAACACCACCACCGATCTGTCGACCCGCGACCCCGCGCTCGACCCGCAGGCCGACATGGGCGTTGGGCGTGAATTGTTCGCGATGTTCCGGCACTTGGCCGACGGGGCCGAGCAAGGTGCCACCGCGATGCTCGCTTCGGGAGGAATGTAAGAATGACCATCGACGCCATCATGCGCACCGCGCCGGTGATCCCGGTGATCGTGATCGACGATGTCGCCCATGCGGTGCCTCTGGCCGAAGCGTTGGTGGCGGGCGGATTGCGGGTGCTCGAAGTCACGCTGCGCACGCCTGCTGCCCTGCCCGCCATCCGGGCGATGAAGCAGGTCGAAGGCGCGATTGTCGGCGCAGGCACGATCACCAATCCGCGCGAACTGGACGCCGCGCTTGAAGCTGGGAGCGAATTTATCGTCTCCCCCGGCCTCACCGAAACGCTTGGGCTTGCAGCGATTGCCAGCGGCGTGCCCTTCCTCCCCGGCATTGCCAATGCGGGCGACATCATGCGCGGGCTCGATCTGGGGCTTGATCGGTTCAAGTTCTTCCCGGCGATGACGGCGGGCGGATTGCCTGCCTTGAAGGCGCTCGCCGCACCCTTCGGCCAGTGCCGGTTCTGTCCGACAGGCGGGATCAGTCTCGAAAACGCGCCGGAATGGCTCGCCTTCGATCCGGTGCTGTGCGTCGGCGGCAGCTGGGTGTCCCCCAAGGGCGCGCCGGATAAGGCTGTGATCGAGGCATTGGCACGCGAAGCTTTCAGTTTGCGCTGACCCAAGTCACTCCCCTTCCGCAGGAAAGGGAAGAGCCTGTCGAAGGATGGCAGGCGCCGAAGGAGGGCTGAGGCGCTCTGTGCCCATTGGTTCGCGCCAAGCCGCCAAGGACCGCCAAGATTCTCGGGATCAGGTCAGGCCAACCGAGGCCCTTATCGCGCAACATCTTGGCTTATCTTGGCGGCTTGGCGCGAACCCTTCAAGACCGCAGACCTTTCCTACAGGCGGGAAAGCTGACAGCCTCTCCGAATGACCTGCCGCGCACCCTTCCCCTGCATTACTCCGCAATGGGCCAAAGGGCAGCGGCTTTTTCCTTTCCTGGACAGTGTAACCTGTGTCTCCAACATCAGCTTGGGAGCCGCGAACCTGAACGAAAGCGCGAATCGGGCGGCGATCAAGGCGCTTTCACCAACAACCAGCCGAAGATCTCGGGTAGGCGCGCAGCCCACGCGTTTTCCTCGTGCTCGGCGCCCTCGTAGACCTTGCTCTCCCAATCGCGACCTTTCTGCCAGCCCGCTGCGGCAAAGCGCGCGTCCACGATCTGCTGATAGGGCGCGTAATAGGCATCAAGCGTCGCGGTGCCGTGATCGAGCCACACCCGCCTGCCATCGCGCGCGCCAAGCCTTGCGGCAAACCACGCATCCCACAGTGCCTTCACCGCCGTGCTCTCACCTTCGACCGCGCGCGGATCAACCGCAGGCCAGTGCGAGGAGACACAGCCCGCGCGCCCGAACACCTTTGGCGCTTCAAGAAAGGCATAGCAGCTCATCAACCCGCCCATGCTGGAGCCGACAATCGCGGTGTCATCGCGGCCCGTGCGTGTGCGGAAACTGGCGTCGACCCATGCTTTCAAAGGGCCTGCGATCCAGTCGAGATAGCGGCCCGACACCACCTCGCCCCCCGCCGCTGCGTCCATCTGCGCGCGCAGACTGCCGGTCGCTGCGTCATAGGCGCTGCGGGGGAGGTATTGGCGATAGCGGTCCGGCCCCGGTGCCCAGATGCCGATGATGATATGCGGTTCAACCTTGCCGCTCTCCATCGCCGCCAGCATCGCCTTGTCCGCGGCCCAGATCTTGTTGAAGTTGCTATGCTTGACGTCGAACAGATTGTGCCCGTCTTGCATGTAGAGCACCGGATAGCGCCGCTCGCCTGCGTCATACCCCGGCGGCAGCCAGATCGACAGGCGCTGATCGGGCAGGCCTGCCGCAGGGACGCGTTCGTATTCGATCAGACGCCCCACGTCCTTCGCGGCAAGCGGTGCAGCAAGGCTCAGCAGCGCCGCGAGCGCGGCCAGCAGTCGGAACATCGGCGCTCCCCCATTCATCCCGTCGCCTTATCGCGGGAATGGGGTCGCGGCTCAACCCTTGCCAGTCGCCTCAGCCAGCATCAGCGCGCCGATGATCCCGGCATCGCCGCCCAGCCGAGGGCGGATGATGGCATGGCGCGTCCCGCCGGGCAGATAGCCTGCATCCAGCGCCCGCGCCCGCTCTGCCACCCGTTCGACCAGATCGGGTGTGTTCGCCACCCCGCCGCCGATCACAATCTCGCCCACGGCCACGCTGGCGAACAGCATGTGACAGGCCTGCGCGATATAGTCAGCAATGATCGCGTGGGCCGGGTGACCTTCGGGCAATTGCGACAGCGGCTTGCCCCAGCGGGTGAAGATCGCCGGGCCGCTGGCGAGGCCTTCAAGGCAATCGCCATGATGCGGGCAGATGCCGGGAAATTCGCAGTCATCTGCTGTGCGGCGGGGGTAGATATGGCCGACTTCCGGGTGCGCGATGCCGTGCACCGGCTTGCCATCCAGCACCAATCCGCCGCCGATGCCGGTGCCGATGGTGAGATAGGCGAGGCTTCCCCCTACCCCGCCTGCCGCTGCATATTCGGCCAGCGCTGCCGCGTTCACATCAGTATAGAATCCCACCGGCACGCCGAGGCGATCCATGAAGAACCCGGCAATGTCGCAATCGGCCCAGCCGGGCTTGGGGGTATTGGTGATCCGCCCCCAGGTGAGCGAGGCCGGGTCGAGATCAACCGGGCCGAAACTGCCGATGCCCAAGGCACTGATCGCGCCTGCCTGTGCAAACCAGTCCGCCGCTTCGGCAAGGGTGATCGCCGGATCGCGGGTGGGGATTGAGCGGCGTGCGGTGATGTTCTGCGACGAGGTTCCAACCGCCAGCACGAACTTGGTGCCGCCCGCCTCGATTGCGCCCAGCATCAGGCAGCGCCTGCGGGATGCAGGGCTTTCACCTGCGCATGATCGCCGTCCAGCACCAGCTGGACCAGCGGCGCTGGCACGCCGCCGAAGCTGCCATCGGGCAAGACGTCGACAAAGCTGCACACCGTCAAATCCGCATCGACATACCAGCTATAGGTCTGCTGCGGGCAATCCGCCGGGTTGGCAAGCACCAGCCCGCTGCCATTCAGCGGCCGCCACGGGCCCGCCATGCTATCTGCCACCATTCCGTACAAGCCCCCCGGTGCATGACGCAGGCCCGGCGCGAAAGTGGCCGTCTGCGTTGACCAGAAAGCGTAGTAGTGTTTCCCGTGAAACACCAGATGCGCGCGCTCTAACTCGTTGTTAACGCCGTCTGCGTGCAGGCAGGGGGGGGTCAAGACCCACCCTAGAGGCCCCCTAACCGCCAATCCGAAGGCGCCGTTGTGGGCATTGTCGGACTGGCCAAGCGATGCGGTGAAGGCGAGATATTCCGTGCCATCGGCGGGATCGCGAAAATAGGCCGGATCGCGAAACGCCTTGATCTTGCCGGCTTCGCCTTCGTGGGCATCGGCGGGCATGTAGTGCGGGCCATAGCCGGTGATCACCGGGGCGGGGATCGACCATCCGTCCGGCCACCCATCCGCGCCAAGCGGCGCGCTGCTGGCCCACAATTCCTGCTGGTACCCGCCCGAGCGTGCCGCAGTGCCTGCCGCCGTGAAGAACAGCGTCATAACGCCATCATCAAGCAGCGCAGAACCCGCCCATTCGCGCTCATATGGCACGGCAAAGTCAGGCAAGACCGGGCCAAGATCGACCCAAGACGTGCCTAGCCGCTCAATCCAGTGGATCTTCGCTTCAAAATGCCGGAGCGCCGGATCGCCGCGATCAGGCGCGGTCAGGGCCATCCACATGTCGCGCCCGGCGATGACAGCGCGCTGTCCGGCAGCGTCCTGCACCGGCCACATATCCCAATAGAGCCGCGCCGGATCGAGCCCTGATCGGTCCGCCGCCGTGATCGGTGGGATCAGCGCCGCCGCACCCGGAACAATCCGGCCTACATCCTGAGCGGTCCAGGCGGTCGTCATGGCTGCCGATATTCCCGTAATCGTCATCTGGAAAATGGGGCTGGCCGTCCGGGGGGAGATGGGCGGCCAGCCCTTTGGTACGGTGCAGCGATCAGAAGTCGAACCGCACCGATGCGAGTACCGTCCGGCCCGCGATCGAACGCGCGCGGACAAGTCCGTTGGCCGGGATCGAACCTTCTTCCGCCTCGGTATAGCCCGTGGCGTTGAACAGGTTCTGGGCATTCAGTCCCACCTCGACCCGGTCAATCGGGCGCACGGCGAGGAAGGCGTTGACCTGCGCATAGGCAGGCAGTTCCAGCTGATTGCTATCCGCTGTGAAGCTGTCAGTGGTGCCGACGATATTCGCGCCCAACGTGAACAGATCGGCTTCGTATTGCGCGGTCGCCTGATAGATGAAATCGGCCTGGCGGCGCGGGGTGTTGCCGATGGTGCTGGTATCCAGCGCCCCGACAATCTCCGAATCGGTCCAGGTCGCCCCGGCCGACAGAGTGAAGCCGCCGGTGCGATAGGCACCTTCAAGCTCGATCCCGTATGCCTCATACTCGGTGTCAAACAGTTCGAGCGGGGCGATCTCGACGTTGGTTTCCGCCGTCTTGGCAAAGAACCCGGTGGCGAACAGCGACAGGCCATTGGCCTGATACTTCAGACCCACCTCCACCTGATCGACTGAAGCAACCACGCCCGCATCGCCGCCCGGCAGGCTGCCATCGGTGGTGCTGACCGCAGGCGAGAACAGGCTGCGATCGGCGGTGTGGCGGCCGCCCTGACTGTAGCGCGCAAACACGCCCAGATCATCGGTCAACAGGTAGTTTGCTCCCAGCGAGAAGCTGAAGTAGTCGAAATCATAATTCACCGGACGCGCATTGCCGAGCGGCAGGATGCTCGTCTGGGCCTCAGCCGGGCTGATGATGCCATTGCGATCAATATCGACCGCAGCAATCCCGTTGCCAAAACCGGTGTCTGATCCGGTGATCGTGCCGCTGGCATCGCCATAATCGTAACGCACGCTGGCATCCAGCGTCAGGCGATCCAGTTCCAGCGACAGCGACGCAAAGGGCGCATAGGTGCTGTAATCGACATCATAGTTCCGGCGGCAGCAATTGCCGAAGAAGCTGGCGCCAAAGCCGACAGTGCCGTTCTGGGTGACCAATTGCCCGGCGGCATTGCGGATATC
This sequence comes from Porphyrobacter sp., assembly GCA_021732945.1. GTDB lineage: Bacteria > Pseudomonadota > Alphaproteobacteria > Sphingomonadales > Sphingomonadaceae > Erythrobacter. The sequence goes on along the minus strand of JAKFWB010000156.1, from coordinate 5,206 downwards.
AACCAGCACGGCCTGCCCATCACCCTGCACGGTTTGAACGTGGCTGGTCCACAGCCAATCGGTGTTGATCGACTGGCGCGACAGGTAGAAGCCGCTGGTGAAATTGGCCGTGCCGCCGCCGAAGTCGAACGCCTTGTTGATGCGAAAATCATTGGTGACATTGTCGAGGCTGTTCAGACGGACGTTGAACACCACCACATTGGTCAGCAGCCCATTGCCGCCGATATTGGCCGCGTTGGCCGCCTGACCGGAGTTCGGGCCGCTGGCGAAGACGATGCTCGAACCCGCGCCGCCGATGCTGTTGGCAACGGCCTGCGCCGAATCCACACCCGCCGGGAAGGGCGACTGGAAGCTGCCCGAATTGTCGGCAAAGCGGAAACGGTTGGTCAGCGTCCAGCCGCCGCCCACGTCGATCTCGCTCTCGATCCCGAAGGCCAGGCTTTGCACCGAAAGACCATCGCGGAAATCAAAGCTGGTCTGGTTGTTGCCGCCATCCAGCGTGACCTGCGGGGTCAGGAACGGGCTGTAGAGCGAATCGGTGCGCGGATCGAACCCGGCAATTGCCTGATAATCAGGGTTGCCATTGGTGCCGCCCACCCGCACCGGTTGGGGCAGGATGGTGGGGGTCTTGTCGTCGAGATACTTGCCGGTGAAGCGGATGTAGCCGCCGTCAAATTCCTTGGTGATGTTGGCTTTGATCTGGCCGCCGTCATAGCCGTTATAGCCGATGTCGCGCGGGCCTTCGCCGGTGCGGTAGAAACCACCGACGTGGAAATAGAGATCGTCGGCCAGCGGCGCGCCGTAATCGAAATCGAGCCGATAGCTTTCAAAGTCGAGGCCGACAGAGCCCTGAATGGCGCCGCCTTCCTGCTTGCCGGTCTTGGAGATGAAGTTGATCACCGCGCCCGGTGCGTTCGACGCAAAGGTCGAAGCCGAACCACCGCGCACCGCTTCAACCCGGGCGACCGAACGGTCAGCGCGCAGGAAATTGTCGGCATTGCCAAAGATGATGTCGCCGAATTCGAGGATCGGCAGGCCATCTTCCTGCAACTGGATGTAGCGCGCACCGCCGGTCGAAACCGGGATACCGCGCACTGCAATGTTGGCGTTGCCTTCGCCGCCCGAAGCTTCCGAACGGATGCCGGGGATCTGGCGGATGAGATCTGCCGAAGACGGCGCAGCAAGATTGGTAAGTGTTTCAGCGCCGATGGTGCTGACCGAGACAGAGCTTTCGATCCGGTTCTGCCCGCGGGCAACGGCGGTGACGATAATTTCGCCAACGTCAGCCTCAGCAGCTTCGCCAGCCGCGTTGTCCTGAGCAAAGGCCGGGGTGAAAGTCGGTATGGTGAGGCCGCACAGGGCTACACTTGCGCAAAGCGCGATACGCAGTTTCATGGTATATCTCCTCTCGAATTCGCGCTTCTCTGGCGACGACGATGTGAGGCGTAGCGTTCTTGCAAACGTTTGCAACAGGAATCTTGCAAACGTTTGCAAATCACGTGGAAACATGTCACTTCCAAGCAACAGCCCGGCATTGACCGGCGTATTGGGACAGGATCGGGAAAAGCGCATATGACGGAAAAGCCCCGGCTTTCGCTGCTGCGAATCATCGAAATGAACATCGGCTTCTTCGGCCTACAGTTCAGTTTCGGGCTGCAACAGGCCAATATGGGGCCGATCTACGGCTTCCTTGGCGCAGACGAGGCCAGCATGCCACTGCTGTGGCTGGCAGGCCCGATGACCGGTCTGATCATCCAGCCGATCGTGGGCGCAATGAGCGACCGGACCAACACCCGACTCGGCCGCCGCACACCCTATTTCCTGATCGGCGCGGTGATCTGCACGCTGGCGCTGTTCGCCATGCCCTATTCGAGCACGCTGTGGATGGCGGCGAGCCTGCTGTGGATCCTGGATGCGGGCAACAACATCACGATGGAGCCGTACCGCGCCTATGTGGCAGACCGGTTGGCCCCCGATCAGCGATCAACCGGGTTCCTGACGCAGAGCGCCTTTACGGGCCTCGCGCAGACCCTGTCCTACCTCGCCCCATCGCTGCTGACGGCTTTCGTGGCGCGCGATATGCTCGATGCCAATGGCATTCCGGCGATTGTGCGGATTGCCTTTGTGATCGGCGCGATCCTGTCGATCTCCACCATCGTGTGGTCGGTGGTCCGGGTGCGGGAACTGCCGCTTGACGCTGCCGAACAGGCCGAACTTGCCGAAAAGCCGCTCACCGTGCGCGCCACCTTCGCCGAAATCGCCAACGCGATCCGCGAAATGCCGCGCCCGATGAAGCAGTTGGCAGGCGCGATGCTGTGCCAGTGGTATGCGATGTTCGCTTACTGGCAATACATCACCTTTGCCGTGGGCCGCAGCCTGTATGACACCAGCGACCCGGCCAGCGCAGCCTTCCGCGCGGCCACGCTGACCACGCAGCAGGCGGGCGCGCTGTACAACTTCGTCGCCTTTCTGGGCGCATTGGTGCTGATCCCGGTGGTGGCGCGATTGGGCGCGCGGCAGGTGCATGCGGTGTGCCTGGCCGCTTCGGGCATCGCCATGCTGCTGCTCCCCGGCATCACCACGCCGGCCGCCCTGTTCGTGCTGATGCTGGGCATCGGCATCGGCTGGGCGGGGATGATGGGCAACACATACGTGATGCTCGCCGATTGCATCCCGCCGGCGCGCAACGGCATCTATATGGGCATTTTCAACCTGTTCATCGTCATCCCGATGCTGATCCAGACGCTCACCATGCCGTTGATCTACCGCCCGCTGCTGGGCGGGGACCCGCGCAATGTGCTGATGTTGGGCGGTGCCTTGATGCTGGTGGGCGCAGTGGCTACGCTGCTGGTTGACGCAGGCCATCGCAAGCCGCGCGTGCAGGAACTGGCAACAGGGTAAGGAACGGCATGGCAGATCGGGATAGCAAGGGCGCAGTCCGCACCATCACCGATCTGGCGCGGCTGGCAGGCGTCTCCCCCGGCACGGTCAGCCGCGCGCTGGCAGGCAAAAGCCTGGTCAACGCCAAGACCCGCGAGAAGATCGAAGGGCTAGCACGCGAACACGGCTTTCGCCCCAACCAGATGGCGAGCGGTTTGCGTCGCCAGAAAACCGGGGTGATCGGGGTCGTCATCCCGCTTGGCCACGACACTCGCCAGCAGATTTCCGACACCTTCTTCATGACCCTGCTGGGCTTCCTGGCCGATGAATTGACCAGCGAGGGATACGACCTGATGCTGCGCCGCGTAGTGCCCGGGACCGATCCCGATTGGCTCGACCGGTTCATCGGTTCGGGCATGATCGACGGCGCAATCGTGATCGGCCAGTCCGATCAATATGACCGGATCGAGGATGTCGCCGATGGCTATGGCCCGCTGGTGGTATGGGGCAATCACACCGAAGGCCAGCGCCACTGCGTTGTCGGCACCGACAACCGTCTGGGCGGGCGAATGGCGGCTGAGCGGCTGATTGCGGCAGGCGCGCGGCGGATCGCTTTCCTTGGCGATACCACCGCCATCGAATTCGCCGCGCGCTTTGCAGGCGCGCAGGATGTGGCGCAGCGGATGGGGGCCGACATCATCGCCCTGCCCACCCACCTTTCGCCCGAGCGCGCTGGCGAGGAAATCGCCGCGCATCTCGCCGCCCATGCCGGGGTGATCGACGGAATCTTCGCCGCCACCGACACGCTGGCTGCGCTGGCCCTTACCACTTTGCGCGAGCGCGGGGTGGCGGTGCCAGACGCAATCAAGCTGGTGGGCTTCGATGACCTGCCAATCGCCCGCCAGACGGTGCCCCCGCTCACGACCATCCGGCAGGATATCGCAGCCGGTGCGCGCGGGCTGGTGGATCTTCTGCTGCGGCGGCTGGCGGGGGAAACCACCGAAAGCCTGATCCTGCCGCCCGAACTGATCGTGCGTGAAACCGCCTGACAGGCGCACGCCTTGGCGCGCAGCGTCACACATTGTCCTTTAACCATATTGCGCTAGTCATCGGTTTCAGGGCGTAATGCCGTCGGGGCCGCACACGTGTTTCATGTTGTCAAGGCGATGGTGGGCGACACGCTGTCGGTCAGCTTCAAAGCCAGCCACGAATACCGCGTGTGGATCGTCGAGCGCCCCGGCGTGACTCTGGCGGATGACAGGCTCGCCGCTCTCAAGCAGCAATGCGAAAGCGTGGTGCGCGCCTGCCTTGGCGGAGAGGTGCTCGACTACGGACTGTTTGCCGAAGGCGACATGGCGTGGGGCCGCAGCGTCATCACCCTTGTCACTCGCATCGCCGATGGTCAGCCGGTAGCCTTCAACGCCATGCCCTTGCTTGACGTGATCCGCGGCGGGCAGCGCGAGGCTGTGCTGCATCTGGGCCTGGTGATGGTCGATCCGGCGGAGCGCAGCGGGGGGCTGAGCTGGATTCTCTATGGCCTGACCTGCTTTGCACTGTTTCTGCGACAGGGCATGCGTCCGCTGTGGATCAGCAGCGTCACGCAGGTGCCCGCCGTGGTGGGCATGGTGGCGGAGACCTTCAGCAATATCTATCCGGGGCAAGGCCCAACCCCGCAATCCTTCACCCATCGGCATCTGGCGCACCAGATCATGCGCGAGCACCGCGAGGCCTTTGGCGTGGGCGTTGATGCCGAGTTCGATGCCGATCGCGGAGTGATCACCAACGCTTACACCGGCGGGTCGGATAACCTCAAAAAGACCTTCGCCATCGCCGCCAAGCATCGCCGCGACGATTACAATGCCTTTTGCGAAGCGCAGCTCGATTACGCGCGCGGGGATGATGTGTTGCAGATCGGCACGCTGGATCTGGCCGCAGGCGGCCGCTTCCTCGCGCGCAGCGTGCCGCGCAGCGCCCTGCCGCAGCTCGCCTTGCAAGGCGCGCTGTTGCTGACCGGCGCGCTGCTTGTCCCACTGATCCAATGGCTTGATTCCAGCCGCCCCTATGGCCGCCTCAGAGCCAGAACGTGAGCCCGCCGATGACACCCTTCACCTATGCCGAAATGACCACCCGCAACCGCGGCTTCGTGACCGAGACGGAGCAGGCGCGACTGCGCGAGGCTTGCGTGTTCATCCCCGGCGTCGGCGGCATGGGCGGCGCGGCCTTCATGGCGCTGGTGCGCGCAGGGGTGGGCCGGTTCGTGATCGCCGATATCGATGTGTTCGAGGTGTCGAACCTCAACCGCCAACTGTTCTGCCGCGCCGACCCC
>JAKFWB010000437.1 GCA_021732945.1 Porphyrobacter sp. | reverse complement strand
GCGTCGATAATTTCGAATTCGTTGCGGTTCCTATGACCTTCACCGATTTTTCTTTAGTGCTGACCGTGCATTTCCAGGAGGGCCGTCTTGTTGGCTGGAACTGGCACCTGGCGCAGGATGGAGACCTGCCCGGCACGGGTACGGTCAAGTTGGCAGGTGATATTCAGCTAGGCAGCCCGCGCGCTGCCGTAGAGGCCGCACCGGGTTACGCCGCAGTCGAAGGCAGCACGCTGGGCGAGGAATTTGCTCTTGGCGAGCAAATTGGCGGGTTCGTCGAAGCCGACAAAGTCGCGATGCTCTACGCCGGTACACAGTGCTTCTTCCGCTGAAGAAAGCTCACTCTGACAGCGTCATTGGCCCATTGCTGCGTCCCGTGTTGCCGCGCATCAGAAAGGCAAGCGGCACGGCCGCGAGTGTGATCCACATCATCAGCCAGAAATCATCGACATAGGCGATCATTGCTGCCTGCCGGTTGACCTCGGCATCGAGCAAGGTGATCGCGGTATCGCCGAGCGCCTGAAACCGGTCGATGGTCGAGAAATCCACTACGCTCCCGGTCGCTGCGGTTACATGGCTGCCTAGATCGGCATGAGACGTCTGGATATTGCGGGCGAGCAACACCGTCATCCAAGATATCCCCGCCGATGCGCCCAATGAGCGGAACAGGTTCAGCAAGCTCGATCCATCGGTGCGCCTCGCCGGGCTCAGGGTCGCAAAGGCGCTCACCTGCAGGGGAATGAACACCAGCCCCATGCCAAGGCCCTGCAACAGCCCGCTGATGATCACATGCTGCTCGTCAACGGCAAGCGACCAATGCGCCATCTGCCACAACGAGTAGGCGCAGATCACAAAGCCGATCGCCACCACCGGCCGCGCGTCGATCCCGCGGCGCATCATCAGGCCGGACAATTGCATCGAGATGAGAATGCCCACGCCGCGCGGCATCAGCACGATCCCGGTGTCGATCACGCCGTAGCCGAACAGGGTCTGAAGCATCGCCGGCAGCAGTGCCATCACCGCAAACATCACGATCCCGATCACCACCATAAAGCACAGCGCGATGGAGAAATTGCGGTCGGCGAACAGCGCGCGTTCGAACATCGGGGCTTTGGATGTGGTGAAATGGACAATCACCATCCAGCTCGCCGACACGGTGAGCACGAGGTAGATCCAGATCTCGGCCGAGGCGAGCCAATCCGCCTGCGCGCCGCGATCCAGCAGCAATTGGAACGCCGTCAGCGCGATGGCCAGCAGCAGAAAACCGGTGATGTCGAAACTCCGTTTTCGGCGGGGGCGGGCGGGCAAAAAGGCGATCAGCAGCGCCAGCGAAGCAATGCCGACCGGCAGGTTGACGAAGAACACCCAGCGCCAGTTGGCTGTCTCGGTCAGCCAGCCGCCAAGGATCGGGCCAAGGATCGGGCCGATCATGATCCCCATGCCCCAGATCGCCATGATCTGCGGGTGGCGCGTGGGCCGGGTGGCGTCAAGCATGAAGGATTGGCTGAGCGGCGCGATGAAGGCACCGGCCACGCCCTGCAGCGCGCGGAAGGCGACCATCTCCTCTAGGTTCTGCGCAAGTCCGCACAGCATCGAGGCAAGGATGAACCCCGCCACCGAGCCGATGAACAGCCGCCGCGCGCCGATCCGGTCAGCCAGCCAGCCGGTAATCGGCAGGGCCACGGCGGAGGCGATGATATAGCTTGTCAGCACCCAGGTGACGGTATCGACCGTCGCGCCCAATGAGCTCTGCATATGCGGCAGGGCGACATTGGCGATGGTGGTGTCGAGGATCTGGAGCAGGGATGCCGCCATCACTCCGATGATCATCAGCGGATAGTTGCGGGTTTCAAGCTCGGCCACATCTTCCAGCGGATGGGTCGGGGCAGGTGTGGCGGCGGCGGGCGCGGCCCGACTCGCCATGTCAGTCTTGGCCGTTGTTGGCGGTGAAGACGGTCACCTCGCTTGAAAGCCCCGCGATCAATCGCCGCAGGCTGGTTCCTTCGAGCGTGATTCGCACTGGCACGCGCTGTGTCACCTTGACCCAGTTGCCTGTCGCATTCTGAGCTGGGAGCACCGAGAATTCGGCTCCCGTTCCTGCACCAATCGAGGCGACCCGTCCCTTCAGGACGAGATCGGGATAGGCGTCGAAACGGATTTCAGCGCGCTGGCCGACCGCCATTTCGGCAAGGTCTGTCTCCTTGAAATTGGCCTCCACATAGGTCGATGCGGAGCGCACCAAGGTCAGCACGGGAAGGTTGGGGACGACCTGCTGGCCGACCTGCAACCGGTCAGCCTGAGCGATCCGTCCGGCGGCAGGGCTACGCACTTCGGTGCGGCGTAGCGACAGCGCGGCGCTAGCACGCTGCGCTTCGGCGGCGGCGACCTGCGGATTGACCCCAGGGACGGCCGCGCCAGTGGCGAGCCGCGCGCGCGCCGCGCGCTGGCGATCTTCGGCCTGCTGTACCGCTTCGCGGGCCTGCACAACCGCCTGTTCGGCAGCTTCGTAATCCGCCTTGGTCGAAAAGCCCTTCTCGCGCAGCGCCCGCACACGCTCAAAGCGCGCCTGAGCAAAGGCGACGTCGCTGCGGGCGGCCTCGATATCGGTGCCGGTCAGTTCCGGTGCATTGCTGAGCGCAATGACGTTCGCTTGCGCGCTGGCGATTGCGGCATTGGCTTCGGCAATCTGCAAACGAAAGGGTTCGGCATCGATCCGGAACAACAGATCGCCGGCAGCCACCTGCGAGCCATCGGCCACCATCACGTCAATGATCCGCCCACCAACTTCGGCACTGACTGAGACCATGTCCTGCTTGATATAGGCATTGTCGGTTGAAACCATGCCTGCAAGGCTCTGCCAATAGACTAGCGCGCCCGCCACCAGCGCCAGCGGCACGATCAGCATCAGTGCCCAGCGGCCCCACGGCCTGCGAGCGGGCGCGGCGGGGGCCACACTGGCAGCGTGGCGCGCGAGGGCAGGATCGGCTTCAGCCATGGATCACCTCGGGCTGGCGGGCGGCGGAAAGATTGGTGCCAATGCGTTCGAGCAGACGGGCGAAGACCTCTCGCTCGGAAGGGTCGAAGCCGCCGAGCATATCGTCGAACAGCGCTTCGACACCGGCGCGCAGGGCGGTGACGATGCCGCGGCTCTTGTCGGTCAGGTGCAGTATCCGCGCGCGCCGATCAGCCGGATCGCTGTGACGCTCAATCCAACCGGCATCTTCCAGTCGGTCGACGATGCGGGTGAGGGTGATCGGCTCGATCTCCAACCGCTCGGCATAGAAGACCTGGTTCTCATTGGGGTGACGTTCGAGCGCAAGCAGCAGCCGCGCTTGTGGGCCAGTGAGGCCGAGGCCGCGCACCCGCGCGTCGAACAGACGGCGCAGCAGGCGCGAATTGTCGGCGAGTCGGTAGCCGGTATCGATGCTCATGCGTCCCCTTATAATAAGTAGGCTTATTATTTGCAAGGACCCGCTAGCCCTGCGCCCCCAACCGCGCTAGCAAGCGTGCCATGACACTTCATGCCGATCTGTTCTTCAGCTTCCGCTCGCCCTATTCCTATCTCGCCGTTGGTCGATACCGGGCGATGGCAGCCGAGTGTGATCTCATCATCGCGCTGCGCACCGTCCTGCCGATTGCGATCCGCGACCCTGCGATCCTGTTTGCGGGCAATCCGGCTGCGGGGCGCTATATCTTCATCGATGCCGCCCGGAATGCGCAGATGCTCGGCATCCCCTATCGCTGGCCGCGCCCTGATCCGGTGGTGCAGAACCTCATGACGCGCGAGATTGCGGCGGAGCAGCCCTATATCCACCGCCTCTGCCGCCTGGGGCAGGCAGCCGAGCGGCGCAGGGCGGGGCTGGTTTTCGCGGATGAGGTAGCACGGGTGATCTGGTCGGGCACGGTCGATGATTGGCACGATGGCGATCACCTTGCTGAAGCTGCGGCGCGCGCGGGGCTTGATCTGGCCGAACTCGATGCCGAGGCGCTGGCCGACGCCGACGCGCTCGATGCTGAGATCGCTGCCAATCAGGATGGCTTGCAGGCTGCGGGTCATTGGGGCGTGCCTTGCCTTGTGTTCGACGGCGAGCCCTTCTTCGGGCAGGACCGCATAGACATGGCCAAGTGGCGGATGGAGCAGAAGGGGCTGGCGCTGCGTGATGTCTGAGCATTTTGCCAGCTTCGATGGCACGGAGCTTGCGATCCACATCGAGGGCACAGGACGCCCGGTCATCCTGCTCCATGGGCTCTTTTCCTCGGCACACATGAACTGGATCAAGTGGGGCCACGGCGCGCGGTTGGCGGCGGCGGGGTTCAAGGCGATCATGCTCGATTTCCGCGTCCACGGAGACAGCGACGCCCCGCGCGATCCGCAAGCCTATCCCCCCGGCGTGCTCGTGCGCGATGCGGCGGCGCTGGCCGAGCACCTGGGGTTGGAGCCGGGCGGGTTCGATCTTGTTGGCTTTTCGCTGGGCGCGCGCACTGCGATCCATGCGGTCGCCTATGGCATCCTTGAGCCGCGCCGTCTTGCGATCTGCGGCATGGGGCTGGCGGGGCTGGGCGAATGGGAGCGGCGCGCGGCCCATTTCAAGCGGGTGATCGATGAATTTGATACCATCAAGCCCGGTGATCCGGCCTATGTCGCGCGCACGTTCCTGAAGTCGCAAGGGGTTGACCGGGTGGCGGCGCGGTTGCTGCTGGACGCGATGGACGATTTCGATCTCGCCCGCTTATCGGGAATCAGAATGCCCACAGCCGTGATCTGCGGCGAGGATGATCATGACAATGGCTCAGCCGAAGAGCTGGTCGCTGCCTTGCCCGATGCGCATTATGTCGCGGTGCCCGGCAGCCACCTCAACAGCGTGACCAAGCCCGAGTTGGGCGAGGCGATTGTGCGCTTCCTCGCGGCTTGATTCGCGAGCTTAGGCAGTCCACACCCTGCGCCATTGCCACATATTATTGTTACACCATGGATTGACGGGACCCCTGCATGACCAACTTCGCCCCCCTGCTGCGCTGCGCTGCCGCCGCGCTGGCCATCGCTGTCGCCGCGCCGCTCGCAGCTGAGGAGACCACTGCGCCAGTTGCTGCGGTCGCCAGCGCCGCCGCTGAAACGCTCACGCCCGAAGACGCCCGCGCCTGGATCGCCAAGGTCGAGGCCTATTTCGCCGCCTTCTCGGTGGAATTTGCCCAAGTGTCGTGGATCAACGCGACCCACATCACCCATGATACCGATGCGCTGGCCGCCAATTACGGCGCGCAGCTGACCCTGAAGCAGGTCGCCTATGCCAATGAAGCCGCGCGCTATGCCCGCATCCCCGGACTCGACGCAGAGACGGCGCGCAAGCTTGATGGCTTGCGCATCGGCATCTCGCTCCCCGCCCCGAACCGCCCCGGCGCGGCCGAGGAATTGAACGCCATCGCCACCAGCCTCGGCTCGGCTTACGGGCGCGGCAAGGGCACGCTTAATGGCGCCCCGATCAATGGCAGCGATATCGAAGCCGAGATGGGCAATCTCGAACGCACGCCGGACGAATTGAAGGAAATGTGGGCGAGCTGGCACGACAATGTCGGTGCGCCGATGCGGGAGGACTATACCCGCATGACGAGCATCGCCAATGAAGGCGCGCGCGAGCTGGGCTTTAATGATCTGGGCGCGATGTGGCGGTCAGGCTATGACATGCCGCCTGAACAATTCGCCGCTGAGACGGAGCGGATGTGGCAGGAGGTGAAGCCGCTCTACATCGCGCTGCACACCTATGTCCGGGGCAAGCTTAATGACAAGTATGGCGACGCCGTTCAGCCGCGCACCGGCCCGATCCGCGCCGATCTGCTCGGCAATATGTGGGCGCAGGAATGGGGCAATATCTACCCTCTCGTAGCCCCCGAAGGCGCGGGCGATATTGGCTATGATGTGACCGATCTGATCGCCAAGAAGAACCTCGATGCGGTGGGCATGACCAAGGTGGGCGAGCAGTTCTTCTCGTCCCTGGGCTTCGCGCCGCTGCCCGCAACCTTCTGGGAGCGCTCGCAGTTCACCAAACCAGCCGACCGCGAAGTGGTGTGCCATGCCTCGGCCTGGGACATTGACAATGTCGATGACCTGCGCATCAAGATGTGCATCAAGCCCAATGCCGATGACTTCATCACCATCCACCATGAGCTCGGCCACAACTACTATCAGCGCGCCTATAACAAGCAGGACTTTCTGCATCTGAACGGCGCCAATGATGGTTTCCACGAAGCCATCGGCGATATGATCGCGCTGTCGATCACGCCCAACTACCTGGTGCAGATCGGGATGCTCGATGCAGCGCAAGTGCCGAGCGCGGACAAGGATATCGGCCTGCTGCTGCGTCAGGCGATGGACAAGGTCGCCTTCCTGCCATTCGGCCTGCTGCTCGATCGCTATCGCTGGCGGCTGTTTGACGGCTCGATCCCCGAGGCCGAGACCAACACCGGCTGGAACGCGCTGCGCACCGAGTATCAAGGGATCGTCCCCCCGGTGGAGCGTGATCCCACTGGCTTCGATGCGGGCGCGAAGTATCACATTCCGGGCAACGTCAGCTACACCCGCTACTTCCTTGCGCGGCTGTTGCAGTTCCAGTTCTACAAGGCCGCGTGTGACACTGCGGGTTGGAAGGGACCGCTCCACCGCTGCTCGATCTATGGCAACACAGATGTCGGCGCGAAGCTGGATGCGATGCTGGCGCTGGGCGCGTCCAAGCCCTGGCCCGACGCGCTCGAAGCCTTCACCGGCGAGCGGCAGATGAACGGCACCGCGATGGTGGAATATTTCGCACCGCTCAAAGCGTGGCTGGACGAGCAGAACAAGGGCGAGGTCGCCGGTTGGTAACCCGCAAAGAGCCGCTGGTCGTTGGCTGGCGCGAGTTGGTGAGCCTGCCCGAACTCGATCTTGTCGGTATCCCCGCCAAGATCGATACCGGCGCGCGCACCTCCTCGCTCCACGCGGTGGTGCTCGAGGATTTCACCCGCCACGGCGAACGCTTCGTGCGGTTCGCGGTTGATTGGGACGGGGTACGTCACGCTTGCGAGGCAGTGCATGTTGATGTGCGCGGCATCACCAGCTCCAACGGCGATACGCAGGAACGCTTTGTCATAAAGACGCCGCTGAGGATCGGTAACTTGTCTTTCCGGGCGGAAATCAGCTTGGCGGATCGGTCGCAGATGCAATTTCCGATGCTGATCGGGCGCACCGCGCTCAGACGAAGGATGGTTGTCGATAGCGGTCATTCGTGGCTGCAATCGCCGGAGAATGCGGATATGGGGCGCAGCCGCCGGTAGAATGCCGGCCTCGAAAGGTATTCCATGAAAATCGCGATGCTGGCGCGCAACGCCAACCTCTATTCGCACCGTCGCCTGAAAGAAGCGGCCGAGGCGCGCGGGCACTCGCTCGACATCCTCAACACGTTGCGCTGCACCGTGCACATCGCCAGCCACCGACCCGAGGTGTATTTTAACGGCGCGCCGATTGCCGCCTATGATGCGGTGATCCCGCGCATTGGGGCCTCAATCACCAATTATGGCCTTGCGATCCTGCGGCAGTTCGAGATGCGCGGGATTTGGTCATTGAATGAAAGCGTCGCCATCGGCCGCAGCCGCGACAAGCTGAGGAGCTTGCAGATCCTCGCCAAGCACGGGCTTGGCCTGCCGCTGACGGCTTACGCCAATGATCCCAAGGCGGCCGAGGAGATCATCAGGGCTGTGAAGGGCCCCCCGGTGGTCATCAAGCTGATCGAAGGCACCCAAGGCATCGGCGTGGTGCTGGCCGAAACGATGAGCAGCGCCAAATCGGTGATCGAGGCGTTTCGCGGGGCCAATGTGAACATCCTCGTGCAGGAATTCATCAAGGAAGCCGGCGGCACCGATATCCGCGCGCTGGTGGTCGGCGGCAAGGTGGTCGCGGCGATGAAGCGCACCGGCGCGCCGGACGAATTCCGCTCGAACCTGCACCGCGGCGGCAGCGCGCAGGTGATCAAGATCACCCCCGAAGAACGCTCCACCGCCGTGCGCGCGGCCAAGCGCATGGGGCTGAATGTCTGCGGGGTGGACATGCTGCGCAGCAATCACGGCCCGGTGATCATGGAGGTCAATTCCTCCCCCGGCCTCGCCGGTATCGAAAGCGCGACCGGCAAGGATATCGCCGGGCAGATCATCGATTTCGTCGTCGCCAATGCCAAGAACGGCCAGACCCAGACCAAGGGGCGGGGGTGAGGCTGCTTGACGACTATGTGTAAATCACATATATGAAGATTGCATTCGATCCCGAGAAAGACATCGCCAACCGCGAAAAACACGGTGTTGGGTTGGCCTTTGGGGTGCAGATTTTTGCCGATGTGGACGTATTGGATTTGCCCACAATCAGACCCGAAGATGCCGAGCGCAGGTTCAAGGCGATCGGCATGGTCGGCGAGCGCCTTTGGACCGCCGTCTATGTCGAACGCGGCGATGCCATCCGATTGATTTCCGTTCGGCGGAGCAACGTCAGTGAAGAACGATCATACTATCGCCATCCCAGCTGACTTGAGTGATCCGGAAGACCGCCCGGTCACCGAGCGCGCCTTGCAATGCGCGTTATGGGGGCGGGAATTCCGCCGACTTCGTGAACGCTTGGGACTGAGCCAAGCCGATTTTGCCGTTCGTTATGGCATCCCGGTGGCCAATATCCGCCAATACGAAATCGGCCGCACCCTGCCGCCGCCAGCGGTGCGTTCCTACCTCAAGGTCATCGCAGCCGAGCCTGACCGGGCTGCCAAGGCGCTGACAGCTTGATACGCTGGTGCAGACAGTGGCGGACCGGCTATTTCAAGATCGCCCATGCCGAGGGCTGGCAGACCAAGACCAAGGGGCGGGAGTGACGCTGCAATCCGCTCCTCACGTCGCCCCGTGCTTGACACGGGGTTAGGCTTTTCTGCCGCCGAAGCCCCTTCGAAGGTAGCCAAGCCCCGTGTCAAGCACTGGACGACGAATACTAGCTCGATGGCCTAATCGAAACTCAACCCATCCTTAAGGGGCCGAACATCCCCGATTCAACCATACCCATGTAGGTCTTCTTGAGTGCGATTGCCGTTTCCTGAGAGACGAAGAACGAGGATCTCGCGCCGTGAGGCTCGCCGAGAATGTAGGGCTTCATCGTGTCCCAACGCTCAGCGATTTGTGATTCTCCCCATAGGACCAATTCCTGCTGCATCATCAAAGGCACTGCGAACTTTGCGGGGATTTGACCGTCATTATCGATCACTCCAGTCCATTCACAGGTCACCAAGATGGGCTCTGCATCCTTCGAATAGAAAATTGCTTCGACATGTTCCGTCGAAATGTGGGCAGTATGGTGCTGAAGTTCAGCCCGCATAGATTGACGCAATAGTTCGGCTTTTCCACTCGCCGCGTATGGGCACGTTAGGAACGCGTTCACAAACGCTACCGTGTGGTCGAGCCCTTTGTATCCGGTCCTTTCGCTTGGCCAAGTCTCTGGATTGCGAGGGTCATGGTTTCTCACCAATGGATGCCAAGTCGGATAGCAATCGACTACTGGACCGTATTGGCAGGTCAGCTCGCGAAGGTAATTTTCGCTAGTCGAACGCAATGAGCGATCCCATTCGGGCTTAATCAGATACCTCTTTGCACGCTCGAAGTTTCTCTCAGCCGCTTCATCAGCTCGAAAGATATATGCCATAGGATTTCCTTTCACGGATTATATAGTGTTAAGTCCGTGAAAAAACAAGTTTGCGCATGAAAAATAGTTTTCGTGCTTTCAAATGAGGAAGTTCAGGTACTTACCTAAACGGCGGCTCGTTAAACGCGCGCAATTTCCGCGAGTGCAGCCGGTCGCCCTCATCCCTCAGCCGCGCCACGGTGACGATACCGATCTGCAAGTGCGCGGCGATGGCTTCCTCGTAGAACTTGTTGGCCTGACCCGGCAGCTTGATCTCGCCATGCAGCGGCTTGTCCGAGACGCATAGCAGCGTGCCATAGGGCACCCGGAAGCGGTAGCCCTGGGTGGCGATGGTTGCGCTTTCCATGTCGATCGCAATCGCACGGCTTTGCGAGAAGCGCTTGGCCGATGAGGAATACCGCAACTCCCAGTTGCGATCATCGGTGGTGACGACCGTGCCGGTGCGCATCCGTTGCTTGAGGTTCGCGCCCTGCACGCCAGACACCTGTTCGGCCGCCAGCGCCATCGCCTGCTGCACCTCGGCAATCGGAGGGATCGGCACTTCGGGCGGCAGCACCGCGTCGAGCACGTGATCATCGCGCAAGTAAGCGTGGGCGAGCACGAAGTCGCCGATCTTCTGGGTGGAGCGCAGCCCGCCGCAGTGGCCGATCATCAGCCACGCATGCGGCCGCAGCACCGCGAGGTGATCGCAGATCGTCTTGGCGTTGGAAGGGCCGACGCCGATATTGACCAGCGTAATCCCGCGACCATCCTCACGGATCAGGTGATAGGCCGGCATCTGGTGCCGGCGCCAGGCGGTGTCGTTAAGCTGACCCTGCGCATGGGTGGTCGGCTCGCGAATATCGAGCCCCGCCGCTCCCGTCAGCGCAACATAGCCATCCGTGCCGATCTGGGTCGCGCCCCAGTTCACGAATTCATCGACATAGCGGTGATAGTTGGTGAACAGGATAAAGTCCTGAAAATCGCTGACTTCGCTGCCGGTGTAGTGCTTCAGCCGGGCGAGCGAATAATCGGTGCGCAGGCCATCGAACAGCGAGAGCGGCATGTCGTGATCGCCGTCGAGTTCGATCCCGTCGGCCAGTTCGTCGCCGATCAGGGCAAGATCGGTCGAGGGGAAGTGCGCGGCGATGTCCATCGGCGCGATCCCGACCATCGCCGCGCCAGCCTCACCATCGAGCACATAGGGGAAGGGGATTTCCTGCCGCGAACGGCCTACCGAAACCTCGATTTCATATTCGGCGGCGATCAGTTGCAGCTGTTCGGTCAGGTAGGCCGCGAACAGATCAGGGCGGGTGACGGTGGTGGTATAGGTGCCCGGCATCTCCAGCCGCCCGAACGCCCGGCTGCGATCACGCGGCGCGCCGACCCCGGCATAGGTGAGGGTGATCTGCGGATAGGCGTAGCTGCCATCAGCGCGCTTTTGCAGCAGCGGGATGGTGCCATCGCGGCCAAAGGCGATCACGTCATCGCGCAAACAGCGCACGGCGTCATCATAATGCTGCTGCAACTGGGCGAGGATGCTCGGGATGTCGATCATGGGCGCTGTTTGCTCCTTTGTTGTTATTGTTCAGCGACAGGCGGGCGGCGGCAAGCCCTCTGTTTACAAAAAGGGCGCGGAGATCATGCCGATCCCCGCGCCCCTTGTTTCTTTCGCGAGTCCCCGCGAAGGCGGGGACCTCGGACGATAGTGCTCGCCGACTGAGGCTCCCGCCTGCGCGGGAGCTCACAATTGCACCTTACTCGCCGTCGCGATCTTCGAGCAGTTCGGCGGGGATTTCACCCGGCTCAAGGCTGGTGTCGATGCGGGTGGCATCGGCCTGTTCCTCGATTTCGCGCTGTTCGTCGTCGAACATCGCCTTCAGCACGTCAACGCCTTCGCTCTGCAACTTGGCTTCGTCGTCAGAGCGCGCGACATTGGCCTTCACCGTCACGCGCACTTCAGGGTGCAGGGCAACGGTGACATTGTGCATGCCTATGTTCTTTATCGGCGCGCCAAGGATAACCATGCGCTTGTCAACGGTGTGGCCCTTATCGGCGAGGCCCGACACGATGTCGCGCACG
>JAKFWB010000364.1 GCA_021732945.1 Porphyrobacter sp. | reverse complement strand
AGACAGCATGCGCTTCGAGCGCGCAGACAGACTGTGAGGCCGCCGCCACGATCGGTTCAAACCGCAGGAACAGGTGTTCCTCGCGCAGCGCAGAGCCCAGGTCCTCTTCAAGCCGGCGCCGGAAGATCGTCTCATTCTCAAGCTCGCCCGAAAAGAAACGGTACTGCCCGCGCCCACCATTCTTCGCAGCGTAGAGCGCAAGATCAGCGGATCGCACGATCTCCTCACGGGTCACGCCATCGTGCGGGGCAATCGCGATCCCGACCGAGGCACCGATCACGCAGCGCCCCTCGGCGAGGCTGTAGGGTTGACGCAGCATCGTGATGATCTTGACCGCCAGATCGCCCAGCACCCCGCGATCATCAATATCGGGGATCATGATCTGGAACTCGTCGCCGCCGAGCCTACCAATCTCGCATTCACGATCAATCGCCCGCTCCAGTCGCGATGCGACCTGTTTGAGCAGCTCATCGCCCGCTGCATGGCCCAGCGTGTCGTTGACGTTCTTGAAGCGGTCGAGATCAAGCATCAAGACCGCGCAATTGCGGCGCGCGGCCTTGAACGCGGTCAGCGTGGCATCCAGCTGGTATGACATCCGGTGGCGGTTGCTGAGGCCAGTCAGCGAATCAAACCGGGCAAGCCGTTCGGTTTCCACTTCGCGGTAATATTCATCAGAGATATCGGCACCAGTGCCGCGAAAGCCGACAAAGGTCCCGTTCCCAGCGAACAGCGGTTGACCGGCCAGACGCAGCACAACCCTGTTTCCATCATGCGCGGCGCGCACTGCCAGTCCAGTAAAGGCCTTGTGTGCTCCGATCATGAGCGCCAAGGACTTGCCCCGCCCTTCGCGGTCAGCGGCGGTGAAGATCGCGTTCATTGGCTGGCCCAGCAGCGCATCAAGCGGCAAGCCCAACCGCGCAGCAACTGCGCCCGAAAGGTAGGTCAGATTGCCGCTGGCATCGCTCGCCCAAAACCATCCGAGCCCCGATTGTTCGAGCTCGTCAAGCATGGCAAGTCGCTCGCCATCGGACAGAGCCGACGCGGTCGCGTGGCTTGCCACCCGTGATGCGGAGCTGCCGCGTGAAGACAAGAGATCCCTGAGGGACATCTCGGTCAGAACCTCCAGACTTGATGCACAGCCACCACATGGCCGCGCAACGTTATGTGCTAGAAGTAAAGCCCGATGGTTACTTTTATCCTAAGACCGGAGGCACAACCAAGCTCGGCGAGCGAGCGAAATTCGTGGGTTACCGGCGCTGTTCTGCCATAGCAGGTTCCCTCGCCAAACCGAGCGACTTGAGGCTGCCATCTGCGCGGCGCGAGAGCGGGGTCCGAAACTCGATCCCGACACGATTTTCTCGTGACCAGCGCACTTGTGCAGTTTCAGAGAGGTCAGCGCCAAATTCGATTTGCACAAAGCTGCCTGCGGGGATGTTCAAAAGGCCTTCGATCATGGCTCCGGTGTCGGACACATTGCGCAACGTAGCAGTAAGGCGATTGCCATTGTGCACCACCACCGCCCGCCGCAGCAGGTTCTGGCGCGGGGCGCGCGCGGATTGCGGGCCTTCTGCCTGCGCCAGCAGATCGCCGGCGACCAAAGCGGTCGCATCTGCCGCATTCATGGGCTGAAAATAGATAAAGCCCTGAACATGGCTGCATCCCAGCAGCCGCACCAGTTCCAGCTCGTCCAGCGTCTCCACGCCTTCAGCGGTCGTATCCATATGCAGCGCTTCAGCAAGGCTGGTGATCG
Organism: Porphyrobacter sp.; assembly: GCA_021732945.1. GTDB lineage: Bacteria > Pseudomonadota > Alphaproteobacteria > Sphingomonadales > Sphingomonadaceae > Erythrobacter. The sequence continues at coordinate 10,205 of JAKFWB010000364.1, read as the reverse complement.
AGGCGATGATCGCCCCGTTCCGGCTGCCGTTCTGGGTCGCCCCTTGAACAAAGCTGCGGTCGATCTTGATCTTGTCGAACGGCGCTTTCTTGAGATAGCCGAGCGATGAATAGCCGGTGCCGAAATCATCAAGCGCGAGGCGGACGCCGATCCGTTTCAGCGCATCAAACATCGCCTCAGTTCCGGCATTGTCGTTGAGAAACACGCTTTCGGTGATCTCAAGCTCAAGCCGCGAAGGCGATACTCCGCTATGGGCCAACGCGTTGGCGAGGATCGTCGGCAATTCGGGATTGACGAATTGCAAGGCCGAGACATTGACCGAACAGCGGATCGCAGCGGGCCAGCGGGCCAAATCAGCACAGGCTGTGCGCAACGCCCATTGACCCAGACGATCAATCAGGCCTGCATCTTCAGCAATCGGCACGAACTTGGCCGGGCTGAGCCAGCCGCGCTTGGGATGGTTCCAGCGCAACAGCGCCTCGAAGCCGACAATCTTCTCGGTCGCGGTGTAGACCACGGGCTGATAATACATCTCCAATTCGCCGCGCGAGATTGCGTCGCGCAGGTCCTGTTCCAGCTCGGCGCGTTCTTCAGCGGCGGCATGGAGATCTTCAGCATAGAAGCGATGGCAGCCGCGTCCCGCATCTTTGGCCGAATAAAGTGCCAGATCGACATTGCGGATCAGTTCTTCGCTGGAACCGCCATGTTCGGGTGCCATGGCAATGCCAACCGAAGCGCCGATCACAACGCTCTGTCCCTCGATCAGATAGGGCTGAGACAAGGTGGCAATGATTGTGTCAGCCAGTTTGCCAAGCCTGATCCGATCCTGGTCCCCCGGTACGATGACCTGAAATTCATCCCCGCCCAGCCTGCCGCAGCGCCCGGCACCATTGATCGCGCGTTCGAGCCGTTGCGCCACCTGCTTCAGCAACGCATCGCCGGCCGGATGGCCGAGGGAATCGTTGACCTGCTTGAACCGGTCAAGATCGAGCATCAGCAAGGCGCATGCCCGCTCGCGGCTGCTTGGCGCAGCCAGGATCTGCTCCAGCGCTTTGGCCATCTGCACCCGGTTGGCGAGACCGGTCAGCGCATCATAATGCGCTAGGCGTGATACCTGCTGTTCGCTGCGGCGCTGTTCGGTCAGGTCGGTGCCGTGCCCGCGAAAGCCGCAGAAATTCTTGTAGCTATCGTAGACCGGGCGACCGGTCAGTGCCCACCAGCGTTCATCCCCAGGAGCCGCCGCGCGCACTTCCACATCCTGAAATGCCGAACGGGCCGAAAAGTGAAAAGCCAGTGTGCGTTCGGCACAGGATTCGCCGCCACCCGGATCAACGATATCGCCAAGTGGGCTGCCACGGACCTCATCAATGCCCTTGCCTAGCACCGCTGCTGCCTTGGGCGAGATATAGGTCAGCAAGCCGCGGCGGTCGGTCTCCCAAAACCAGCCCTGCCCGGTTTCCTCGAAAGCGCGCAGAATATCCTCTGCCCGGGCTGCCACCCGCTCACGGGCCTCCCGTCTGACCCGGCGCCGTTCAGCCGACTTCCATTCGATTCGAGCGATCAGCGCCAGCGTTATCGCCGAACCCGCCAGAGCGGCGACCGTCAGGGACCCGGGAACCAGCATGGCAAATCCGGCCCAACTCGCGATCTTGGCGCAGAACAGCGAGATGATTCGCGCCTCGAAAAAGGCGGCTGCGGCGGCGTTGAAACAGACGAGCGTGGCAATCGCCCATTGCCACGGCAAACCTTCCGCCACCCAGTTGGCCAAAGCGATGCCCGCGCAGGTCATAGGCAGTACGACCGCAATGATGATCATCAGCAGCCGCAACCATTTGGGTGCATCGGCGGTACGCTCGGTCGCGGCAAACAGGGTTCCACAGGCAAACAGGATGACCGACAGCGCGGCCGGAATTGCGGTAAAGGCCGATGGCAGGCTCTGGTTAACGCCCGCTGCCAGCGCATAGGCACCCAGCAAGCACACAGCCATGCTGCCGGCCTGCTTGGGGAGGAAGAAGGCCTGCTCGGTGTCTGACCCACCAGCTACCTGCTTCATCCCCTCCAGCTCATCTTCGCGATGGCGCGAAGTCCGACGACGTTCGCCACGCGCGCGCAAGTCGCTCTCGCTGACCACGCCGCCTGCAATTGCGCGCAAGCCGGGGGCTGCTTCGGGATTGCGCGGAATGATTGCGACTGGTTTTCTGATTGGCGCCCGGGACATGGGAAATCCGATGCATCGGCCACACTGATAGAAGCGTTAATCTTCATGGCTAAGGAATTGCTACAACCTTTTTATGGCAAGCATTGATGCCTCGGCTGCAATGCTTGCCAACCGAGATTTGACGCTGCATTCTGATCGTGAGTGGCTCTGCAAACACAAGGCTGGATCAATGGCCTTGGGGCAGAAGTCGGAAAGAAGGGGATTGCATGGCACGCAGCGAAGTGAAGCTTGAAAACGAAGCCGCCCAATCGACCAACGCCCTCGGGCCGTTGATTGGCGTTGCGCGCGAGGATTTCGTCAGCGCGGTCGCGCTACTGCTGCGCGAAACGGCGTCCGATCCGACCCGCTTCATCCGCCATTCCACCGCGATGGCGCAGGACATGGTCAAGATCATGACCGGCAAGAGCGACCTTGCCCCCGATCCCAAGGACAAGCGGTTCATGGACCCGGCCTGGGCCTTCAACCCGTTCTTCCGCGCCGGCGCACAATATTACCTCGCCGTGCAAAAGGGAATGCGCAGCTGGCTTGATGAGCTGGAGCTTGACGAGCTTGAGCGCAACCGCGCGAACTTCATCGCCAACATCATTCTCGATGGGCTTGCCCCCACCAACTCGCTGATCGGCAATCCGACGGCGCAGAAGCAGGTGATCAATTCAGGCGGACTGAGCCTGATCAAGGGCCTTCAGAACGCCTATAACGACCTCGTCCACAACAAGGGCATGGTCAGCCAGGTCGACAAGCGCCCCTTCAAGCTGGGCAAAAACGTCGCGACCTCAAAAGGTAATGTCGTCTACCGCGACGATATTATGGAGCTGCTGCAATACGCCCCCACGACCGACGAGGTGTACGACATCCCGCAACTGACGATCCCTCCGCAGATCAACAAGATGTATATCAATGACTTGAGCCCCGATAAGTCGGTGATCAAGTGGCAGGTTGATAACGGCATCCAGACCTTCGTTATCTCATGGCGCAATCCGTCCAAGGATCAGGGCCATTGGGGCATGGATGATTATATCGCGGCCTGCGAAAAGGCGCTCGACGTGGTTGCGTCGATCAGCGGCTCCAAGAAGGTGAATGTCTCGGCCGGGTGTTCAGGCGGGCAGACCGCATCTGTGCTCGCGTCCAAGCTTGCCGCGACAGGCAACCCGGTGCTCGGCACGCTGACGCTGATGGTCTGCGTGCTGCACCCCATGCCGACCGATATCGAGGCTGGTTCGCTGGTGAGCGAGAACGGAATGAAGCTCGCCCGCCAGCGCGCAATGAAGCAGGGCGTGATCAAGGCGGACGACCTTGCGCGCGGCTTTGCCTGGCTGCGGCCCAACGACCTGATCTGGAACTACGTCATCAACAATTACCTGCTGGGGCAAGACCCGCCCGCCTTCGACGTGCTGTTCTGGAACGCGGACGCGACCAACCTGTCGTCAAGCCTGATGGGCGACTTCCTGACCCTGTTTGAAACCCTCGCCTTCACCAAGCAGGGCGAAGTCGAAATGGCGGGGCACAAGGTCGATCTCAGCAAGGTGACCGCCGATCTGTTCATTCTTGGCGGGGTGACCGATCACATCACCCCGTGGAAGGCAACCTATCGCTCGACCCAGCTGTTCGGATCGAAGGACGTCACCTACGTCCTCAGCCAATCGGGCCACATGCAGGCGATCCTCAACCCGCCGACCAATCCCAAGGCCAAGTATTTCGTGCAGGCCAAGAAGGGCAAGCTGCCCGCCACTGCCGACAAATGGTTGCAGGGCACCGAAGAGGTCAAGGGCAGCTGGTGGCCGTTGTGGATGGAGTGGGTGCAGGCCCGCTCGGGCAAGAAAAAGGCTGCGCCTGCCAGCATGGGCAATGACACCTATGCGGCTATGGAGAATGCTCCGGGACTCTACGTGGTAGAAGAAGTCTGATATTGCGGTGCAGCGCAGGGGCTACCCCGGTGGGTAGTTGCAAGCTTGCGCAAATTTGTGGGCGCGCGCGTTTAGGGATCGACGTGCGCGCCCAACCCGCCCTTATTTCGGGGGGTGAGAAAGCCCCTCGCGGGAGCGCTAGAAAGGACGTGAATAGGTGACAAATCCCATGGACGACGCGGTCGTCTCGATGGAGCAAGTGGGCGGCCGGACGCTACGGACTGCGACCTGGCGGCTCGATACGCCCTCCGATCACTTGCCGATTTTGTTCTTCAACGGCATCGGCGCCAATATCGAAGCGGTGGCCCCGTTGGCGGCAGCGATGCCCGAACGCGGCTTCATCATGTTCGACATGCCGGGCACCGGCGAATCGCCCGATCCCTTGATCCCCTACAACCCCTTCACGATGAGCTGGACAGCGGCGCAACTGCTCGATCGCTTTGGGCTGGATGAGGTTGACGTGATGGGCGTGTCATGGGGCGGCGCTATGGCGCAGCACTTTGCGATCCAGCACCCCGGGCGCACCCGGCGGCTGACGCTGATCGCCACCACGCCGGGGATGGTGATGGTGCCGGGCAGCCCCGCCGCCTTCACCAAAATGGCCGACCCGCGCCGCTACATCGATCCCGAATTCATGGCGAAGCACTTCAAGACGCTTTACGGCGGGCTTACCGAAACCGGCAACAAGGACCACAAGTCCAGCCATATCAGCCGGTTGAAGCCCCCTAGCCCGCGCGGCTACATGTATCAGCTGATGTGCATGCTCGGTTGGACCAGCCTGCCTGCCCTGCCCTTCATGTCGAAGCAGACGCTGATCATGATGGGCGAGGAGGATCAGATCGTCCCCGTCATCAACGGCAAGATCCTGAAGGCGATGATCCCCAATTCACAGCTGATCACCTTCGCGGGTGGCGGGCACCTGTTCCTGCTGACCCATGCCGATGAAAGCGTGGCGGCGATCCGGGAATTTCTGGGTGCGCCGGAAACGGAGAAGCAAGCCAAACGCGCAGCGGCATAATCCCGCACCCCGGCTCTGCGGCGTCACCCCCGATGCGAACCGGGGTGACGCCAGCAGTCGGTTAAACCTGCTCGCCTTTGTTCCGGAGCGATGGGTTATGCCTGCCCGACTCTGCCTGGGAGCGATTGTTAACCATCTTTCGCTAGACTGCCGACATGTCGGATCAACTGCTCTCCTTCTTTTTTGTCGGCACAATTGCGGAAATTGCGATCCTGTTGTTCATGATGTTCCGGCGCGCGCGCGGATCGTGTCTGGCACAATTGTTTATCGCCTTTTTTGCGTTCTTCACCTGTTTGATGGTTCTACTTGCAATCGTCGGGCTGGCCGAGCAGCCGCTCGCCTTCACCGACGGCGGCCACATTGCCTTCCCGGCTGCATTCGTGATTCTGGCAGGGATTATCGTGGCAGCTTGGCGCGCGGCGCCGCTGCCAGCCAAGGGACCGCGCAAGCGACCGCTGATCATCGATATGCTCGGCTGCGCTGTTCTGGGGATTGTCGGGTTGGTTCTGTTCGTTATCGGGATCGGGGCGCTGACCCTGCTTGCACGTTAGGCTCAGTTACATCTCTTCGCTTTCGCCGCAAACCTTGGCGGATGAGCTTGGACCGATTGACGCATAGGTCTTTTTCCAATGCTTCGAATATTGGTGCCGCATCATCGCATCAGCCTCTGTGCCCAATCCCATTCGTCGCAGCGCCAAGTAAGTTGGCGAAGCGTCTGGCCTGGACTCAGGAATTGCCCAGCATGCACTGAAAGCAATGTTGGCTGGTGGCCCGTGCTTCTTGCCATGCTCGGTGCAGCGTTCCCATTCCTCACGGCGGAGTTCGCGGCGCCAACCACGGCGCCATCCTCTTTCGCGCCAACGACGCCTTTCCTCGAAACCGATCAGTTGCGGTGAGTTGCTCCATTTCCAGTCCGCCAGCAGGGTCTTGCCGAGCTGCGGTGCGACTGGCGCGCCGACCCGGCAGATGGCGATCGCAATCTCGTTATGGACGAACCCGTCACTGGTGGCCCGCGCCAGCACTGGCCCGGCAGCTGCGCCCATGTCGGTCATCCGATGGATCAGCTTCTTTTGGTTGAGGACTTCTTCACGCGGCGCACGCATCATCGCCCCGGCGATACGCTCACGGTAGCGGACCCAGTCATCTTGGGGCAGCCGGGCCAGCAAGTCGCCGATAAATTTCCAATAGCCTGCAATATCAGCCTGCGACGCCTTCAATTCGAACCGCCGTGTCAGAGCTTCACCCCGCTTGCCGATTTCGGCCGACGCAAACAGCGATGGGTAGAGGTTTTGGGTGGATGCGGGATCGCGCTGCGCCAATTCATCAAGCCAGGCATATTTGAAGCTGCCTGATTGGGACGTCGCGGCTGCGATCAGCCGGTCAACATCGTCAGGACCGGGCACACCCGAAACATCGCTGCCGCGCGGTTGCAACCCCAAAGCCGCCGCGATTTGCGGTGTCGCCATAAAGGCGAGTTCCGACCGACCCGGATAGAACACCAGCGTTGCCTTGCGTCCATCGGGCCGTTTGATGATCAGATCATTCCGCCGGATCGTGTAACCATCGATTTCGACGTCATGCCATGCCACCTCGGTCGCCAGGGCAGTGGCAGGTGGTTTCTCGGCAAAGATGTGCAGGTCGCAAAGACCCGGCTTGATCGATGGACCGAGAATGTAACTGAAGTCGCCCTCGGGCCGCGCTTTTTTGCATCCGGGGTAACGAACCATACGGAACGAGGCGAACTCCTCAGGGCGACCGGCACCGGTTTCTTCCCGACGCTGGGCGTAATTCAGCGCAAAATCGCGCACCAGATGGGGCGCGCTATCGGTGATGATGGTTTCGCGCGCAGGGTCGAACGCGATCTTGACCTTGGCGTTCTGGACCGACGCTTCCTCGTTCAGCCGCTCGACTAGAGAATCGACAGCCATATCTTCAATCATGCCGCAGCCCGGCAGGGTGCAGGCCAGAAGTGCGATCACACTGAATGAGGTCTTACGCATAGGCAGCGTGCTTAAACCATTATGGTTAAGCACCCATTTCGGCCAATGGCACCACCGCCGTCAGGCCACACACTATCATCTGTTCTCCTTGCGATACCAACCTGCGCGCCCGTCCCTTGCAGGGGGCCGCGCTTTGCGACATCATCCGCGCCAAGAGGGAGAGGAACAGCATGGCGCAATATGACCTGATCATTCGCGGGGGGACAATCGTCGATGGCACCGGGGCTCCGGCCTTTGTCGGCGATGTCGCGCTGAAAGACGGTTTGATTGCTGCGGTCGGCAAAGTCGATGGTTCTGCACCTGAAGAATTTGATGCGGCGGGCCAGATTGTCACTCCCGGCTTTGTCGACATCCACACCCATTATGACGGGCAAGCCACCTGGGATCAGGAAATGGCACCATCAAGCTGGCACGGGGTGACAACCGTGGTGATGGGCAATTGCGGGGTTGGCTTTGCCCCGGCCAAGCAAGATCGCCACGATTGGCTGATCAGCCTGATGGAAGGGGTCGAGGATATTCCCGGCACGGCGCTGTCCGAAGGCATGACCTGGGATTGGGAAACCTTCCCCGAATATCTCGATGCGCTTGAGAAGCTGCCGCGCACTGTCGATATCGGGACTCACGTTCCCCATGGCGCGGTGCGCGCTTACGTGCTGGGTGACCGGGAGCAGCCCGGTGCCGTTCCGACCGCAGAGGACATCGCCGCCATGTCCGCCATCGTCGAGGAAGGCGTGCGCGCCGGAGCCTTGGGCTTTTCGACCTCCCGGACCGTGTTGCACAAGTCGGTTGACGGCGAACTGGTCCCCGGCACCACCGCCACCGCTGAAGAGCTGATCGCGATCGGCAAAGCGATGGGCCGCGCTGCCGCAGCGGGCGGTCATGCCGTGTTCGAGATGGCCAGCGATCTGAAGCGCGAGTGGAACGAGTTTGAATGGATGGGCAAGCTCAGCCGGGAGGCGAAGATCCCCGTCACCTTCGCCGCGCTGCAATCCATCGCCAAGGAGCTTAGCCTTAGCGAACAGATCGCTGAAATGCGCGCCCAGAACGACAATGGCGCCCAGATCGTTGCCCAGATCGCCCTGCGCGGCAACGGCATCGTCATGGCGTGGCAGGGAACGGTGAATCCCTTCGCTTTCCGGCCGAGCTGGACGGCGATCAAAGCGCTCCCGTGGGAGGAGCAGAAGGCCAAGCTGCTCGATCCCGCGTTCAAGGCGCAGCTCCTCGCCGAGCCCAATGATTATACCGACGCCCCCAAGGATATCGGCGGCGTGGTGATGGCGATCTCGATGGGCTGGACGCTGCAATTCGAGATGGACCCCGATTTCGATTACGAACCGGCGGCAAAGGCCAGCATCAACGCCCGGGCCGCGGCGGCCGGAATAAGCCCGCAGGAATATGCCTATGACCTGCTATGCAGCGACGATGGTAAGGGTTTCATTTACCTACCAATCCTCAACTACGCCGATGGCAATCTCGATTTTCTTGTGCCCCTTCAGCATGCTGACGACACGGTGAATTCGCTGTCGGACGGCGGCGCACATTGCGGCACGATTTGCGATGCCGCCTCCCCTACCTTCATGCTTGAACACTGGGTGAAAAGCCGCAAGCGCGGGGCAAGGATCAGTTTGGAACAGGCGATCAAGCGCCAATGCCGCGACACGGCGGTGCTCTACGGGCTGGAGGATCGCGGCTTGATCGTGCCGGGTTATCTCGCCGATCTCAATATCATCGACATGGACACGCTGAAGCTCGGCAAGCCGTGGCTGGCGTTAGATCTGCCCGCAGGGGGCAAGCGGCTGTTGCAGAAGGCGGATGGCTATGTCGCGACGATCAAAAGCGGCGTCGTGACCTTCCGCAATGGCACCTGGACCGGCGCAGTCCCCGGCGGGTTGATCCGCGGACCGCAGCGCATAGCTCTGGCCGAGGCGGCCGAGTAATCCTCCTGTAACCCCGGCCTAGGGTTCGATCACGATGCCCTTGGCCGGGTCAATCTGGCCCGCCAGCATGGCGAGGAACACCTCTCGCGCGGAATCAAGTCCGGCGTGCAGCTCAATCGCGACGGTTCCCTCGGTCGCCTTGAGGAACTCGTGCCACGCCGCCGCCACCAGCTTGCCGCCGTCATCCGCCCCGTGTGCCTTGAAGAACGCCACAGCGTGGTCGGGCGCGAAGAAAAGCACGGGCTTGGGGCCGGGCAGCGGATCGCCGCCACCGAAGGTCGAGCGCGCCTCGATATGCGTCATCCCGACCAGCGCAGAATGGGCTAGTGCAGCATCAAAATGGCGGTGCAACCCTGCCAATACATCGGCATTGCCCGCGAAATCGACGCTGACGCTGCGCAGGACCGGCACACGCTCCAGATCGTCATAGGCAACGACTTCATCATACAGCCCGGTCGCTTCGACAAAGCCGACATTGCCCCGCGAGGTCAATCCGACGCGCTTGATGCCCGGCGATGATTGCCGCGCGACGCTCGCCAGCCCCATCGCTGTCTTGGACGAGGCGCTGGTGACAACGAGCTGCTCCGCCCCGAACCAGTCTTGCCCCCGCAGGAAATACTCGATCAGGAACCCGGTGCGGAACAAGGGGCCGAAAATCATCCGCTCGGCTTCGCGATCGGGGTGATGCTCGGGATCGGATGCAAGGCGCGTGTAGCTGTTGTAGACCGGGCTCATCGGCTGGCGGTAGTCGGTGGTGTCGAGAAAGCCACCCGGTGTCACCCGCCCCGGCACGACGTCCAGATGGGTGGCCATCGGCAGGTATCCATAGATCCGCTCCCCAACAACGATGTCGGGGCTATTGCTGGCGATCACCCGCGCATGGCCCCACATCGGAACGATCCCAAGCCCGTCCGGCGCAGGGAAGAAGTCCCAATATTTGAACCCGTCGCCAACCACCGCATAGGTGATATTGTTGGCCGTGACCGAGAAGCTTTCAACAGCGAGCCGCACCGCCCCACCAGCAAGCGGAGCTAGCGGCAGTTCGACTAACTCAGCCTCGTTCAGCGCGGATTTGCGGACATGGACTTGGGTGTTGATCATATTTCCGCCATTAAATCACCATCCGCA
>JAKFWB010000363.1 GCA_021732945.1 Porphyrobacter sp. | reverse complement strand
GCACCCGCATATCTTCGCCGCCGGCGACGTCGCCGCGCGTGCTGACCGACCGCTTCCCCATTCGGGTGTGCATGCGGTGTTCGCCGGGCCGGTGCTCGCCGCAAATTTGCGCGCTGCGTTGGCGGGCGAGGCCCCGCGCGCGCCCTATCGCCCGCGCTGGAACAACCTCTACCTGCTCAACACGGGCGACGGCTCTGCGATTGCCAGCTATGGTCGGCTCGCTGCTGATGGCGCATGGGTGCTCGCGCTCAAGCATTGGATCGACAAGCGGTGGATTGCGAAATACGCTGCACTTGCGAAGGACGAGTAACGTTCCGGGGTCAGCCCGCGAATGGCGGGCAAGGGAGTTCATCAATGAAGAAGCTTGCCATCCTCGCCGCTCTGGCCGCGCTGGTTGCGGCCTATTTTGCGTTCGACATCGGGCAATATCTGACGCTCGACGGGATCAAGGCGGTCGCCGCTGATCTCGCCGCGTTTCAGGAACGCAATGCGATTGCGGTGATCGTGGGGTTTTTCCTCGCCTATGTCGCGGTCGCCGGGGCCTCGCTCCCCGGTGCTGCGTTCATGACGCTGGCGGCGGGCGCGCTGTTTGGCTTGGTGGGCGGCACGATCATCGTCTCCTTTGCCTCGACCATCGGCGCAACGCTGGCGTTCCTCTCCTCACGCTATGTGCTGCGCGACAGCATCGAGGCGCGCTTTGGGGAGCGGTTGAAGGCAATCAATGCCGGGCTGGAGCGCGATGGACCTTTCTACTTATTCAGCCTGCGGATGATCCCGGTTTTCCCGTTCTTCATGGTCAATCTGGTGATGGGCCTGACCCGCATCCGCACGCTGACCTATATGTGGGTGAGCCAGCTAGGCATGCTGCTGGGCACGGTAGTTTATGTGAATGCGGGCACGCAGCTGGCGCAGATTGATAGCCTGTCGGGTATCGCTTCGCCCGGCGTGATCGGATCGTTCGTGCTGCTGGGCATTGTGCCGTGGCTGGCCAAGGGCGTGATCGGCGTTCTGAAGCGCCGCAAGGTCTATGCCGGGTTCACCAAGCCCAAGTCGTTCGACCGCAATCTGGTGGTGATCGGCGCGGGGTCGGCGGGTCTCGTCTCCTCGCTGATCGCCGCGACGGTCAAGGCCAAGGTGACGCTGGTCGAAGCCCACGAAATGGGCGGCGATTGCCTCAATACCGGCTGCGTGCCGTCCAAGGCGGTGATCAAGAGCGCCAAGGTCGCCGCGATGATGCGCCACGCTGATAGGTATGGGCTGGAGGCGACCACCCCTAAGGTGCCGTTCAAGGCGGTGATGGCGCGGGTGCTCGATACGATCAAGACGATCGAACCGCATGATTCTGTGGAACGGTACGAAGGCCTCGGCGTCGATGTGGTCAAGGGTTACGCGACGATCATCGATCCGTGGACGGTCGAGATCGCGCGCAATGACGGCGGCACGCAACGGCTCACCACGCGCAGCATCATCATTGCGAGCGGAGCCGCGCCGGTGGTGCCGGACATTCCCGGCATCGAGGACAGCGGCTACCTGACCAGCGAGACCCTGTGGAACGCTTTCGCCGCGCTGGACGAAGCGCCGCAGCGCATCGCGGTGCTGGGCGGCGGGCCGATTGGCTGCGAGCTGTCGCAGGCTTTCGCGCGGCTGGGCTCGCAGGTCACGCAGATCGAGCGCGGCGACCGGGTGCTGGCGCGTGAGGATGATGACGTGTCCGATCTCGCCCGCGCCTCGCTTGAAGAATCGGGCGTGCGCGTGCTCACCGGCCATGCGGCGGTGCGGATCGCAGGCGGGGTGTTGTTCGCCGAAGCGGATGGCGCGGAAGTTGCGGTGCCATTCGATGCGCTGATCGTCGCGGTCGGGCGCAAGGCGCGGCTCACCGGGTTTGGGCTGGAAACCATCGGAGTGGACACTGCCAAGACCGTCGTCACCGATGAATTCCTCGCGACCAAATTCCCCAATATCTTCGCGGCGGGCGATGTCGCGGGCCCCTACCAATTCACCCACACCGCCAGCCATCAGGCATGGTACGCCAGCGTCAACGCGCTGTTCGGCACCTTCCGCAAGTTCAAGGCCGATTACCGCGTGATCCCGGCGGTGACCTTCCTCGATCCCGAAGTCGCGCGCGTTGGGATCAACGAGCGCGAGGCGGCCGAGCAAGGTATCGCGGTCGAAGTGACGCGTTACGACCTCGACGATCTCGACCGCGCGATTGCCGAGAGCGAGACCACTGGCTTCGTCAAGGTGCTGACCCCGGCAGGCGGCAAGGACACTGTGCTGGGGGCGACCATCGTCGGCGCGCACGCGGGCGAATTGCTGGGCGAATATGTGCTGGCGATGAAGCACGGCCTCGGCCTCAACAAGATCCTCGGCACGATCCACGCCTATCCGACCATGGTGGAAGCCAACAAGTTCGCCGCTGGCAACTGGAAGAAGGCGCACAAGCCTGAAGGCCTGCTCAAATGGGTTGAACGCTACCATGCGTGGATGCGGGGTTGATGGGGGCTGGGGGATTGGAACTGTTTGACCAACTGCGGGGTATCATCGGTCTTGCGGTCTTGATGGGGGTGGCCTGGGCGATCAGTGAGAACCGCGCGGGCCATCCCGGCTGGCGCTGGATGCTGGGCGCGCTGGCGTTGCAGGGTGTGCTCGCGGTGCTGATCGTCCGCGTGCCGCTGGTGTGGGAGGCGGTCGGCCTCGTCAACAATGCGGTCAGCGCGGTTGAGGCCGCGACGCTCAAGGGATCATCCTACATGTTCGGCTATATCGGCGGGGCGGAACTGCCCTTCGCGCTGAAGCCGGGCGCGCAGCCGCCGCTGGTGATCGCGTTCCAGATCCTGCCGCTGGTGATCGTGTTCTCCGCGCTCGCCGCGCTGCTGTGGCACTGGGGGGTGCTGCGCTGGATCGTCAATGGCCTCAGCTTCCTGCTGCGCCGCAGCCTTGGCGTGAGCGGCGTGGTGGGACTTTCAGGGGGCGCGAGCGTCTTTCTTGGCGTGGTCGAAGCGCCCTTGGTGACCCGCGCCTATTTTGGCCGGATGAGCCGCACCGAACTGTTTCAGGTGATGACCCTGACGATGGCGACCATCAGCGGCGCGATCCTGATCCTCTATACCACCACCTTGCGCGATACTGTGCCCGACGCGGTCGGCCACATGATCTCCGCCTCGCTGATCTCGCTCCCCGCCGCGCTGCTGATTGCGCGGCTGATGGTGCCGGGGACCGAGGCGGACACCGCCACCGAGGTCGATGCTGACGCGCACACGGGCGACGAGGGCCTGCGCTACGAATCCAGCATCGATGCCATCATCAAGGGCGCGATGGACGGGATGCAGCTGTTCCTTGCAGTAATCGCGGTGATCATCACCGTCTTCGCGCTGGTGGCGCTGGTGGACGGCATGCTGGCCGCGCTGCCGCTGATCGACGGGGAGGCGCTGAGCCTCAAGCGCCTGATGGGCTGGCTGCTCGCGCCCTTCATGTGGCTGCTGGGCGTGCCATGGAACGAGGCGCAGGCGGCGGGCGGGTTGATGGGCACCAAGGCGGTGCTCAACGAATATGTCGCCTATCTTGAACTCGCCGCGCTGCCCGACGGCACTCTCAGCCCGAGGAGCCTGCTGATCGTCATCTATGCGCTGTGCGGGGTGGCAAACCTTGCCAGCGTGGGCCTGCTGGTCTCGACCATCGGCACCCTATGCCCCGAACGCCGCGCGGAAGCGGCCGGGCTGGGAATGAAGAGCTGGATTTCAGGCAACCTCGCCAGCGCGATGACGGGGGCGTGGATCGGGCTGGTGACTTGGGGTTGATTGTGTGCCTGCGTCCTTCGGAAGCGAAGCTGTCGCGCAGCGACACCGGCTCAGGACGAGCGAGCCTTGGTAAAACATCGCTCATCCTGAGCTTGTCGAAGGATGCTGCGCCACGTTAGGTCCTTGCTATGCACTTCTGGACATACCTTCTGCGCTGCTCTGACGGGTCGTATTATGCGGGCCATACCGATCAGATTGATGCGCGGTTGGCTCAACATAATGCAGGCCTCGTTCCCGGCTACACTGCGAAGCGCCGTCCGGTGACCCTGGTGTGGTGCGACGTGTTCCCAACCAGCGATGATGCTTTCGTCTTCGAGCGGCGGATCAGGGGGTGGACGAGGGCGAAGAAGCAAGCACTGATTGCCGGTGACTGGGAACGGATTTCGAACCTCGCTCGCAATCGCCAAGGAGAAGTGGGCTGATGTTGGGAATGCGTCCTTCGACAGGCTCAGGACGAGCGGGTTTGGGTAGGAATATCGCTCATCCTGAGCTTGTCGAAGGATGGAAGTGCCACAATGCTTGATGCCCGCTTGCGCCCGCTCATCGATCCTCCGCTGAATGCGGTGGGGCGGAAACTTGCCAGCATTGGCGTCACTGCCAATGGCCTGACCTTCACGGGCCTTGCCCTCGGCCTCGCGGGCGCGGCGGCGATTGCGCTGGGCCACATCGGCTGGGGCTTGGCGCTGATCCTCGCCAACCGGATGTGCGACGGGCTCGATGGCGCGGTGGCGCGGGTGCGGGGGCCGAGCGATTTGGGGGGCTATTTCGATATCGTCGCCGACTTCGCCTTCTATGTCAGCGTGCCCGTAGGCTTCGGCATTCTCAGCCCGGCCAACACCCTGCCTGCGCTGGTGCTGGTGGCGAGTTTTGTGCTGACCGGCGTGAGCTTCCTCGCCTTTGCCGTGATCGCCGCCAAGCGCGGGGACCAGACCGAGGCGCACGGCAGAAAGAGCTTCTTCTACTCAACCGGATTGGCCGAAGGCGCCGAAACCATTGCGGTGTTCATTGCCATGTGCCTGTTTCCCGCGTGGTTCGCGTGGATGGCCTATGGCTACGCCGCGCTCTGTGTGCTGACTGTGTTCCAGCGCAGCCTTATGGCGCGGTTGGCGTTCCGCGACTAGCGGTGCCGAGCAGCGCTTCGGTGCGAGTCCGCAGTTCTGCAATCCTTGCGGTGTTTGCGCCCAGATCGCTGATCCCCACCCGGCTGACCGAGCGGAAATCGACCTGCGCATCGCCAACTCGCGCGACCACATCGTCCTTGAAGCCGAACCAGAAGCTTTCTGACACGCCTTCGACCATGCCCGCGTCGAGATTGGTGCGGATGTCGGAAAGGCCCATAGCACCCATCGCGGCGGCCACAGCGGCTACGCCTTCGGCCTTGGTTGCCCCGCCGAGTGGCAGCGGGGCTGGACGGTCGGTGCGATCAGTGATGATCTGCGCGTGCGATTTGACCTTGAGTTCGTCAGGCGCGCGCTCAGCATAAAGCGGCAACTGGCCCAGCGGCGTCTGGTAATCGCTAAGCGGATTGGCGCCTTCGGCGTCCCGCTCTGCCATGGTCGCGGCCGAAAGGGCGGGCGGATTGGCGGTGTCGGTGGCGATATCGTGGATCGGGTTCTCGCTGCCCTTGGCGCCTACCGAAAGGAACATCAGAAACGCCGCCGCCGGTGCCAGCAGACCGATGATCGCCGCCGCCATCAACCCGTTGCTGCGCGGCTTGGCGCGCACGGCCAGGATCAGCGAAACCAGCGCTGCCAATGCCACAATGCCCAGCAGGATGACCCCGCCGCCAAGCGTCAGCGACAGCAGCCCGGTCTGCCAGCCAAACACCCCGAATTTGGTGCCCAGCGCCGCAAGCGCGAAATAGAACGGGAGGAACGCCAGCAGGGCGAGGACGATCTTGGTGTGCCAAGGCAGGGTTTTGAACATGGCCGCGATACATAGCGTGCGGGGCGCGCTTGGCAATCTTTCTGGCCACAGGGAAACCCTTGCAGCTTTGCGCGTTAGACCACAGGGGAAAACGGGAAAATGGGCTCGCCGCCGTGTGAAGTCCCGCTTTCCATGCCCGAAATTGTCGGTTATGACCCGCTGGGATGCGGGAGGAACAAGTTGTTCAGAGGACACACAACCATGAAGCGTAATTTCCTGATGGGGGCGGCCGCGTTGGCGAGCCTCGCTACTCTTTCGGCCTGCGGCGGCAACAAGGCTGAACAGGCCCCGGCGGCGACTGAAACCGCCGCTGCTGCGGCTCCGGCGGCAGCCCCGGAACCTGCCGCTGGTGCGAAGGTAGAATTCGCCAGCTTTACCACCGATGTCGCCGCTGGCGAAAAGGTGTTCGCGCTGTGCCGTTCGTGCCACGTGCTTGATGAAGGCGTGAACCGCGTTGGTCCGTCGCTCTACAATGTTGTCGGCCGTGCCTCGGGCTCGGTTGCCGGCTTCAGCTACTCGGATGCCAACAAGAGCAGCGGCGTGACCTGGAGCGAAGACGTGTTGTTCGAATACCTCAAGGATCCGAAGGGCTTCATGCCCGGCACCAAGATGACCTTCCCGGGCATCAAGGACGATCAGGACCGCGCGAACCTCGTGGCCTATCTCGCCAGCACCAAGAAGTAAGCTCTATCGCTTTCGGGCGAGAAAACGGGGCGGCGCGGGCATCCTGCGCCGCCCTTTTTCGTGGGTTGCCTTATGCGGCGAGGCTTGCCGGATCGGCGGCGCAGTGCTGACGCAGGTAATCCTCGTGCGTCGGCAAGCTGCCCACGGCGCGGGTGATCAGCGTGCGCAGATTGGCGAGGAATTCGGTCAGCTGCGCAGGCGCAAGCTGATCGGCCATCGGATCATAATCCGCCGGCATGATCCCCTGTCCCAGCATCACCTGCACCCAGCTGGCATCGCGGAACAGATCATCGCTGTCACGCCCGGTGCGGCCCGATGCGGCGAACAGCGCCAGCTTGTGGGTGAGGCTGTCGGGCACGGCCATGTGCTTGCAATAGCGCCAGAACTCGGTGTCCTCACGATCGGTGCGGTGATAGTGCAGGATCAGGAAGTCGCGGATCTGTTCAAATTCGGCAGCGCAGCGGCGGTTGTACTCGGCGCGCTCTGCCTCGGCATGAGGTGATCGCGGGAACAGCTGGATCAAGCGGCTGACATGCGACTGGATCAGATGGATGCTGGTCGATTCCAACGGCTCCAGAAACCCGCTCGACAGGCCGATAGCGGCGCAATTATGCGCCCAGAATGTCTGTCGCCGCCCGGTGGTGAAGCGGATCGGGCGCGGATCGCCCAGCGCCTTGGTGTCGAGCCCGGCCATCAGCATGTCTGCCGCAGCCTCGTCTGAAGTAAAGCCGCTTGAATAGACATGCCCGTTGCCGGTGCGATGCTGCAAGGGGATGCGCCATTGCCAGCCTGCGCTTTTCGCGGTGGCGCGGGTGTAGGGCACCAGCGTGGGCAGCCGCTCGGATGGCACCGCCAGCGCGCGGTCGCACGGCAGCCAGCGCGACCAGTCATCATAACCCACCCCCAGCTCGCCCCCCAGCAGCAACGATCGAAAGCCGGTGCAATCGATGAAGAAATCGCCCGCCACCGCGCGCGCCCCGGCCAGCGTGATCGCAGTGATATCGCCGCTCGTGCCATCGCGCGCGACGCTTTCGACGATCCCTTCGGTGCGGGTCACCCCGCGCGCTTCGGCATAGTCGCGCAGATACAGGGCATAGCGGCTGGCATCGAAGTGGTAGGCATAGGCCAGCCCCGTCATCGCGGTATTGCCAACCTTGTCCATCTTGCCGAACCGCGCCTGATCCGCTGCCAGCTGGTGCAGCGAGTAATCCCACAGCCCCTTGGCATCGGCGGCCGCCGCACCCATCACGCTGCGCCGCCAATGGTGATGAAAGCCGACATTGCCGAGCGTCATCCCGGTCTCGCCAAAGGTGTGCAGATAGCGTGAGCCAAGCCGGCCCCAGTCGACAAATTCGATCCCCAACTTGAACGTGCCCGAGGTGCGGCGGACGAAATCATGCTCGTCCAGCCCAAGGATCGTGTTGAGGCGGATGATCTGCGGGATCGTCGCCTCGCCCACGCCGACAGTGCCGATCGCCTCGCTTTCGACCAGTTCGATGGTGAGGCGCTGGCCCAGCAGCCGGGCAAAGGCCGCAGCGGTGATCCACCCCGCCGTGCCGCCGCCGACGATCACCAATTTGCGAACCGATCCTGCGTCCATGGTCATGCTCCTGCCGGGCGAAAGAAGGCGTTGATGGTGAGCCGTCCCGCGCGCGGATCGGCGGAGAGCGGCGCATCATTGTCGATCACCCCGCTATGCAGAATGTTGCCGCGATAGAACACCGCGCTGTTGAACTGCCCCGGCACCACATGGGTCCGCTCAAAATGCGGTGCGCCATCGGTGGTGTAGGCGGCAGGCGGCAGGCCGGTGCGCGCGACATCGGCGTTCAGCGCGGCAGCATAATGCGGGAAGTCGCTCGCCGTCAGCGCCTCGAACCCGGTTGAGCGGTGACGGAAGAACGCCGTGCCGCCATGGGTGGTTGTGCGGTTAAGGTAGAGCATCATCGCCACCTGCGTGGGATCGGTGCCGTCAACATGCGGCAGACGCTGGATCGGCTCAAGCGCGGTGGGCGGGGTGGTGACAATCGAATACCACGCCTGCATCTCCCACGCGCGGCCATAAGGCCCGAACCACTGATCGAGCAGCGGCGAAAGCTGCGCCAGCCATGCCGAGCAGACCGCCGGATCGAGCGCTGCGCGAACGCCAGGGTATTGCGGGCTGATTTTTGCAAAATCTTGCAAAAACGCACCGGAAATGACTCGCTCGGGCGTTTCGAGCAGATTGTCGATCGTGACAAGCTTATGATTTTGGTTTGAAAAACTGTCAATCCGCGCGCCAGACGGGGTGATCGCCCAGCCATCCGGCACCTGCCGCGCCTCTGAAGTCGGAATATGTCCCATGCGGGCAAGCCTACCAAATCCCCGTCGTACGGCCAAGCCGCATGAGGAAATATCAGATTTCCCATGATAAAAGCGAGGACAGCCGGTTGAAGAGAGGTCGGGGCGAAAGGTTCCCGGCGGTGCAGGCGCCGGGCATTGCGAATGCAGCGGCAAAACTGTGTCTAACGCGCAACATTTTTCTGCATTCATCGCCCAACTGACGTCATGTGTGACCCGAAATCTGACGTTAGAACATTGAACAGAATAGAGTATTACGGTTTTTCATCAACCCGTCACGGAAATGCAGATTGGCGATTTACCTGTGTTTGCGGATCGGCTATGAAAAAATCTGCAAAAGCGCACGTTTGATGCCGCTTGGCGGAGGGGACTTGTGATGAAAGTGAATGGGATCAATGTAAGCGCGCGCCTGCTGTGCGGGGCGGCGACCTTTTTGGCTCTGACGGCAACCGGCGTTCCGGTGCTGGCGCAGGAAGCGGAAGAACCGGCAGCCGTCGAAGGCGAAGAAGCGGACATCGTCGTCACCGGGATTCGCGGATCGATCCAATCCTCGCTCGATGCCAAACGTGATGCGACCTCGATCGTCGAAGTGATTTCGTCGGAAGACCTCGGCCTGCTGCCCGATCTTTCCATCGCCGACTCGCTCGCTCGCCTGCCCGGTGTCACCGCCCAGCGCGTGCGCGGCCGGTCGCAGTCGGTCTCGATCCGCGGCCTCGGCCCGGACTTCTCCCTCGCCCTGCTCAACGGCCGCGAAGTCGTGTCGGCGGGCAACAATCGCGGGATTGAGTTCGACCAGTTCCCCTCGGAGCTGATCGCTACCGGCATCGTCTACAAGACCGGCGACGCGCAACTCGCCGCCATCGGGATCGCGGGCGCGGTTGATCTGCGCACTGTGAAGCCGCTCGATTCGAAAAAGCGCCAGATCACGGTGTCGGGCACCTATACGATCAACGACAACGGCAACCTCAACCCCGATTTCGGCAATGACGGCTACCGCTTCTTCGCCAGCTATATTGACCAGAATGACGCGGGCACGGTTGGCTGGTCACTGGGCGCCACAGTGCAGTCGATCCCGACCCAGATCATCCAGCGCGAGCTGAAGGTCGATGAACGTCAGAACCAGATCGCCCGCACCCCAGACGGCGTGATCTTCCCGCGCGACAACCCGCGTCAGGGGGCGCAAAGCCGCAGCTTCGAGCGTAACTCGATTGCGGGTTCATTGCAGTTCGAGCCGACTGACCGCATCTCGCTGACGATCGATTCCTTCTATACCGAAACCACCGATTCCGGCATTTTCCGCGGCACCGAAACCCCGATTGCCTCGTGGAGTTTCCAGGGCGGTGCTCAGGTTGACGAAGTGACCGGCAGCGGCCCCTTCGCCGACAGCGCGACCTATTCGAACGTCTATCCGATCCTGCGCACCGACACCGAAGGCGCCGAGTCCGAGATCTTCGCGATCGGCGGCAACTTCGAATGGAAGGCGACCGACAATCTCGGCTTCGTGGTGGATTACGGCTACTCGACGCTCAGCCGTAACGATATCGACTACGAATCCTACGCGGGAACCGGCCCCAACGGCACTGGCCCGTCCGACACGCTGACCTTCACCTTCCCGGAGGATGGCCAGTACACCATCGACACCCAGCTCGATTACACCGATGCCTCCAACCTGCTACTGATCGATCCGGGCGGGTGGGGCCAGGTCGGCTTCCTGCGCGTGCCGGAAACCAATGACGAGCTGCACCAGCTGCGTGCCGAGACTTATTGGGAGTTCGACGGCGGCTTTATCGACCGTATTGTTGCTGGCTGGCTCTACACCGACCGCAGCAAGGATTTCGACAATAACGGCATCTTCCTGCGGGCGGGCACCGGCTTCACAAACGGCCCGGGCGGAAACAGCGCGCCGATCCCCAGCGACCTCGTCATCGGAACCAGCAATTCGGGCGGCATCGGGCTCGACATTCTGGCCTATGATCCTTCCTCGCTGTTGACTGATGGCACCTATATCCAGGAAGCCGCGACCGACGACACCGAATGGCTGGTCGAAGAACAGATCCACAATTTCTACATTCAGGCCAATATTGACGGCGATCTCGGCTCGGTGCCGGTGCGCGGCAATTTCGGTCTGCGCTACGTTGATACCACCCAGTCTTCGACGGGCACGATCAGCGGCGGCTTCACCAATCAGGTGGAAGTAAGCTACGACAACTGGCTACCGAGCGCGAACCTCAGTTTCGAGGTGATGCCGGACACCTTTATCCGCCTTGGTTTCGCGAAAACGATCACCCGAGCGCGGCTTGACCAGCTGGCGGCTAACCAGGACCTGCGGTTCAATAATCAGGTTTGTCAGGATACCGACGCGGATCAGATCCCCGACACAGTCGTTCCGGGCACCTTCAATCCGCCGGGTCAGGTGTGCTTCCGGCTTGAAGGCGGTAACCCGCTCCTGCAACCCTACAGGTCGACCTCTTACGACATTTCGTTCGAGAAGTATTTCTCGCCCGGCACCGCGATCATCATCGCTGCCTTCCACAAGGACCTGTCGGACTGGGTGACGGACGTTTCCGGAGATATCGATCTGACGCGGGAAATAGAACTGGCACAGCAGGACGGCATCCTCGCGACCAATCCCGAGGTGGTGCAGGGCCGCTTCACGTTGCCCACCAACTTTGCAACCGGCACGATTACCGGGATCGAGGGAACGCTTCGTCTGAACTTCGGCGACTTCAGCGATGCGCTGGACGGGTTCGGCGGCTTTTACTCGATTACCTATTCGGATGCCGAGATCGAACCGGTGGGTGCCGATCCAATTCCCATTCCCGGCTATTCCAACCTGACTTGGTCGGGCGACGTCTTCTACGAGAAGTATGGGTTCCGAGCCAAGCTCGCTGCTCGCTACCGCGGCAGTTTCCGATCGGAGGTGCAAAACTTCGCTGGCGAACTGGGCGGCGCGACTGCCCGCAGCGAGACGATCGTGGATGCGCAGATCGGCTACACCTTCTCGAAGGAAGGCAGCTTCCTCAACGGGGTGCAGATCCTGGCGGAAGTGTTCAACCTGTCGGATGAGCCTTTCGTGACGGAAAACAGCCTCTTCGACACCAACGGACAGGTCATCGGCGACTTCGCGAGCCGTCACGAACTTTACGGCAGCACCTTCCAGTTCACGATGCGCAAGGCGTTCTAAGCACCCACCCCTTGGGTCGCACCAGGGTCT
>JAKFWB010000538.1 GCA_021732945.1 Porphyrobacter sp. | reverse complement strand
GGCTGGGGCGACCATCGGCGCGCGGGCACCGGCAGTCCCTTGCTGGCCTTGCGGACCTTCGTCCGCGTCGGCTTCGCGCGGTCTGCCGTGCGCCCGGTCCCGGCGCGGCGCAGCTCGCCAGCGCATCGGCACATGCGTGCCTCGCTGGCATCGCCGCCGCGCCTGCCACAGCGCGTGATCGGCGGCTCGACGGGCCGTCGTCGGCCCGGGTTGGGGCGACCGTATGCGCGCGGGCACCGGCAGTCCCTTGCTGGCCTTGCGGACCTTCGTCCGCGTCGGCTTCGCGCGGTCTGCCGTGCGCCCGATCCCGTCGCGGCGCTGCTCGCCAACGCATCGGCACATGCGTGCCTCGCTGGCATCGCCGCCGCGCCTGCCGCAGCGCGTGATCGACGCATCGACGGGCCGTCGTCGGCCCGGGCTGGGGGACCCTCGGCGCGCGCGCACCGGCAGTCCCTTGCTGGCCTTGCGGACCTTCGTCCGCATCGGCTTCGCGCGGTCTGCCGTGCGCCCGATCACGGCGCGGCGCTGCTCGCCAGCGCATCGGCACATGCGTGCCTCGCTGGCATCGCCGCCGCGCCTGCCGCAGCGCGTGATCGACGCATCGACGGGCCGTCGTCGGCCCGGGCTGGGGCGACCCTCGGCGCGCGCGCACCGGCAGTCCCTTGCTGGCCTTGCGGACCTTCGTCCGCATCGGCTTCGCACGGTCTGCCGTGCGCCCGATCACGGCGCGGCGCTGCTCGCCAGCGCATCGGCACATGCGTGCCTCGCTGGCATCGCCGCCGCGCCTTGTCTCACGATGATACTTGAATAAATTTCGGACGATGCGTAAGTTCTGCTTCGCAGCTCTCCCCCAAGACAGCTGCCAGCAACCCGAGGTCTCCCATGAGACCACCCTAGATGGCCCTGCACAGCGACCCGGCAGGGCCATCATTTTTATCGCCATCGTTGCCGTTCGCGACATGTCGCTCACAGCAAGAGGGGAGGGGGATTGATCGAGCGTTCCAGTGAGGAGTGCTTGACCATGACAATGACCTTTCAGCTGCAAAGCAAGGTTGCTCCAGTCTCGAAACCGGCATGCATAACGCTTCAGCAATTGACTGCCTTCCGAGCCTTCGCGCAATCGCATGGACAACTTGTCGGCATCTTTGACGACCCCGATTTCTCATACTTGGAAGATGGCTTCAATGCCCGCGTGTGCCCATGGAGCTGGGCGACCCTAGCCCGACTTTTTGGGAACCAGGAAGCGGTAATCGGCGTCATCGAAGAAGCGCAATTTCTCGGCCTGAACGTCCGTATCTGGAGAGAACGCGCTGATGCTCAAATTATGATGGGCGTCTCCTCGACTCCAGACGGTGCCTTTCCGATCAATCTCAGCGATACCAATGGTCAGCTTCTGCTTGACGCAATCGGAATGGGCAACGCATCGACAGGGTCGATTGACGCCGATGACTTGAGCCAAGCTATCAATGATCCACCAACGCGCCGACATCTCACATGGGGCGGAATGGAAACATGCCTCGAACAGCTCGACAGGATGCTTCGCGCATGCCTGTCAGCCGATCCACAACTCGTCTGGCGATAGCCTCCAACCAGACCAAACGGGAAGGGCGCTGACCATGTCAGCGCCCTTCTTTATTTGCCTTCACGGCTTCGAGAATCCTTACCACGGTTTCGAAGCACTCCTGCTAAGCCAGAAGACGCTTCTCGACCTCTTCGATTCCGAGCGTTTTCATACGGCTCAGGAGAGCCACAAGACGATCTGAATCGAGCTTCGTGAGAACGCTCTTTGCCATCGCCGATGCGCGCTCTTCGGCTTCGCGTTCCGCAAGCCTCTTCTTGCGCTCTGCGAGCTTCAATTCTTCCTCACGAATTGCGGCTCGTTCCTTCTCGATCTTAGCTGCCATCACACGTTCCCTTATCGCCCTGCGCTGCAAAGCATAGGGCTATCCTTCTGAGGATCAAGACGGCAGTGAATGTCCAATCGCTGAACATCGATTGATGATGAAAGCGCCATCGCCAAGGCTTGGCGCTTTAGGGGCGAAATCGCTCCGCACAGCCCAATCGTCCCGTACCCGAACGACCCGCGCAGCGACTCCCCCACAGGAATTCCAGACTCACATCAGGATCAAAGACCAGGACGGCATCAAGCCCCGGTCGCAGTCCCTAAGGAATGCACACCGAATGCGGCGCCCGCGATCAAAAACCGCTGTATATACAGCGCCGTATCATTTTGCTTCAGCGCTTCATTTCAATTCACTAGCTGGTTCCAGCAAGTATAGCACTGTTATAGCACGATAAATGGCAATTTCAAAATGAATTGCCATTGCTCTTCTCAACCCGCCACCAGGGTGCTAAAAGAATTCTGCGAAAGCCCCACCATCCACAACCAGTGGATGGGCTATGACTACCAAGAACAACTACATCAGCCTGCGCTGTAGTCCGCAGGAGCTGGCACTGATCGATGCTCTAGCGGTGCAGCGTGACTGCTCTCGCAATGAAGCCGTTAGAATAGCAATAAGAATGGGCGCCAAAAGCGCTCTCAACGGCTATTCGATCGATCCAAAGCGCCTCATTCTCCTCCTCGAATACACCCAGGCTGCGGTCGATCTAATCGTCCACCGAGAGCATAGCGATCTTGCTCCCGGTCTGGAGCAAATCGCCCACGAACGCATGGAGGAATTCCATGCGCCGCGATGACATCCGATTCAACGGCAAGGGCGCCACGATCCAGCATCATTCCGCACGCGGAAGAGTGACCCGAAACGCCGGCAACTTCACCCGCGGATCGCAGCTGGTTACCCACGAATTCTGGATGTGGTTTGCTGGGATCAAAATCCCGCTCCTGATCTGGTTTCTGGTCTTCAGTCTGGCGCTTGCCACGACCATCAGCCTGTCGCTCAGCACGCCCGAAATTCATCTCGTCCTGATGCGCATGTATTCGGGTCTTTGGTCGCTGATGCTGCTCGACCCAACGAAGGTCATTCACCTCACTCTTCCCAATGGGATGATCCGCCCCACGCTGATGGGGGCAGTGCCTTACGACCCCTACGTTGCCTCTGCCTCGGCCAAGGCGCTTCGCTGCCTTTTCGGCTCGGCTTTCATGGCCATCTTCATCGCTGCACCGCTCAGCATCTGGTTCATCGAGTTCTCCCGGAAACGCGGCAAATCGATCCTCGAAGAACGCCATGAGCGCGGTGCCATGCTGGTCGAGCGCGAAGTCCTGCGAGCGGAAGTCCGAGCCCATAACGGCAACCGTTTTGCCTATGAATGCTCGCGTCTCGATCCTCCGCGCGAACCTACTGACATCATCAATCTGGACCGCCAGCAGAAACGAGAGCTTGGGATCCATCAACCTTACATGATCGCGGGCGTTCCCTATCCATGGCGACTCGAGCAAAGCCACACCATGCTGATCGGCACAACTGGTGCGGGCAAGACCACCCAGCTTCGCTCGCTCGTAACTCAACTGCGTGAGCGCGGCCAGAACGCAGTGATCTTCGATTTGACCGGCGCGTTTGTCGAAGCCTTCTACAACCCGGAGAGCGACACAATCCTCAATCCTATGGATCAACGGTGCGTGCCCTGGACCATCTTCAACGACTGCGAACTCTATGCCGATTTTCTCACGGCCGCCACCGCCCTGATCCCGTCGCACCCAGATGAGAAGGAGCCCTTCTGGCAGAATGCTGCACGAACCCTGTTCGTTGAAATCTGCATGAAGCTCAAAGCCGACGGCGAGATGTCAAACGCGGCCATTGCCCATCACCTGATGACCGCCAACCTGAAGCAGATCCATGCCAAGTTGAAGGACACGGTCGCGGCTCCCCTTACGGCCGAAACTGCGGCCCGCATGGCGGAGTCGATCCGGTCGGTATTCAACACGAACGCCAACGCCATTCGCTACATCCCCGACCCTTCGCCCGAGAAGCCTGACAGCTTCTCGATCAAGGCATGGGTCAAGGCCTCGGCGCCCGGCTCGATCCTGTTCATCACGTCAAGCTATTCCGACATGAACTTCACCCGGATGCTGCTGACGCTCTGGACCGACATGGCCGTCACCGCCCAGATGACGCTTCCGCGCACACGCGATCTTCGGACCTGGTTCCTGTTCGACGAGGTCAATGCTCTGCATGCCCTTCCTGCCATCGGCAATGGCCTGCAGACCGCCCGAAACTATGGCGGTGCCTTCGTTCTCGGCATCCACTCCTTTGCCAAGCTAGAGGAGACCTACGGCGAGAAAGGTGCGACCAATCTGGCAGGCCTTGCGCGCACCAAGCTGATCCTGGCCACAGCAGATTACCAGTCGGCTGAACGCTGCGCCGAATTCATCGGCAACCGCGAGGTCCGCCAGATGGATGAAGCCTACAGCTATGGCTACAACAACACCCGCGATGCATCGACCCTGACGCCGCGCAAGGCAATTGAGCCGCTGGTCATTCCCGACGACATTACGAACCTGCCGTCGATGCACGGCTTCATAAAGTTCCCCGACGGGTTTCCGGCCGCGCGGATCAAGCTGCAATGGAAGGATTACCCCGAAGTCGCCCAAGGGTTCTTGCGTGTGACCAGCATGGAACCGACGCCCTACAAACCGCCAGATGCCAAACGGCCGGCGAGCCGGCCAGAGAGCGCGGAAGGGGGGAGTGAGGGTGGTCCTGAAACCTTGCCGCCGACCGGGCGCGTGGAGGCTGAGGAAGCGGAGCAGGAGACAACCGAGGCGCTGGAAAAGGCGGAGAGCACTGAGAAGGCTGACGGACGCTCGGAGGCTGAGAAAGCTGCCGATGGGATGTTCGGCGAGAGCGAGATTGTCAGGGCCGTTGCGCCCAGCAACGACAACCCTGCGGATGTCCCCGCAAAAGACGCGGATGCCGATGACGGTCAGCCGAGAACGGCGGGTCTCTCCGTCATGAAACAGCTCATAGCCATCAGTGGCGATCAGACCGAAATCAATCGCGAACAGGCCAAGGAGGCGCTGACCGAAAAGACGCTCGGGAAGCAGGATCGGGACCGGCCCGAAGAGCAAATCCAGCGCGAGACCCGCGAGGGTGCAGGGACTGACCAGAAGGATCAGAGCCACAGCAACGATAGGGAAGCCTCACACGGCACACCCGCGATCGACGACGACTTCGGGTTGGGAGACTGATCATGCTCTCGGTCGCATCGGTCAAATCCGCCTCTGGAGCCGCCGAATACTTCGCCAAGGACGACAAGCACCCGGCTGACTATTACCTCGGCGAAGGCGGCGGCGCGGGGGGCGGTGATGGCGGCCCCGGCGGCGGCGGAGAAGGGCTGGGCGGTGGCGGTGCTGACAAAGGCGGTGAAGCCGGCGTCGGCACCGGGGACGCAGTACGCGGAGCAGCGAACGACAACCCTGAGACCGGATGGGCAGGGAAAGGCGCTGAGATGCTTGGTCTCAGCGGCGAGGTCACCAAGGATGCCTTCGAGAAGATCCTGAATGGTGAGCTGCCCAATGGCGAGAAGGTCGGACAGGTGCCCAACCGCCAGTCGGGGATGGACCTCACATTCTCGATGCCGAAATCAGCCAGCATCCTGGCACTGGTATCCGGGGACGAGCGCATCCTAGCGGCCCACTGGAGCGCCGTCCGCGAAACCATGACATGGGTGGAGAGCAAGTTTGCCGAAGGGCGAACCTATGAGCGAACGAAGTCGGGCGAGCCGGTGCGCACGGGTAATCTCGTCTACGGAATGTTTGCCCACGACACGAGCCGCGCGCTCGATCCACAGGGCCACATCCATGTCGTAATCGCCAACCTCACCCGCATGGCGAACGGGGCTTGGCAGGCGCTCCACAATGGCCAGCTATGGAAAAACAACTCGGTCATTGGTGCAGCCTACCATGCTGCTTTCCGCGAAAAGCTGGCTGAGCTTGGCTACGAGACGCGCATAACCGGCAAGCACGGCCAGTTCGAGATCAACGGCGTGCCCAAGGAGGCGATCGACGAGTTCAGCAAGCGTCGGGCAGAGATCCTCGCCCGAAGCGAGAAACTCGGACTGACCTCTACCGAGAGTCTTCGCAGCATCACGAAGAACAGCCGAGATCCAAAGCTCAATGTCGAGGACCGCGAGAAACTCGCCGCCGACTGGCGAGAGCGCGCCGCCGCGATCGGGTTCGACGGGAAGCAGGTCATCGAGGAAGCGAAATCGCGCGCGGCCGGGACGACACCTGACCGGCTCAACACACCGACCCAGCGCCTCAGCGAGACCATATCGAACATCGTCACAGCGCTCGGCGGGGTGTTCAGGGAGAAAGACCCGCTGGTAACGCAGGGGCTCGACCGCCTCAAATTCTCGCCAGACGACCTGCGCGCGCAGGCGGCAGTCGCTTCGGCCATCCGCATTCTCGAACAGCGAGAGGCGGCCTTTCCGATCCCACAGATCACCAAAACCGCGCTCGATCTGGGCTTGAGGGGTGTCACGGCCGAGAAGGTCGATGCCCGCGTCGAGCAGCTGCTTGAGAGCGGAAACCTCATCCCGGGCCAGTCAAACCGGATCGATGGCGCGCTGACCCATGTCACGACGCCGCACGCCCTTGCGACCGAATCCCTGATCCTTGCCCAGATCGACAGGGGCAGGGGGGCTGCAACGCCGATCGTTGCGCCTGACGCTGCGGTCGAACGCATCAACGCCGTCTCCGGCGACAAGCAGCTCAACACGGGCCAGATGGCCGCTGCCGTGCTCGGCCTCTCGTCCAGCGACCGCATCGTCGCGGTGCAAGGGGTCGCGGGCGCGGGCAAGTCGACCATGATCGGGGCCGTGGCCCGGGTTGCCGAGCAGCAAGGTCACAAGGTTTTGGGGCTCGCCTTCCAGAACAAGATGGTTGGCGACCTCAGGGACGGTGCAGGCATCGAAGCACAGACGGTGTCATCCTTCGTGAATGCCTATGCCAAGGCAGCACTCGCGGGGCAGGGACAGGGTTACGACGCGGCGCGCGATGCGCTGAAGGGCACGGTGCTGGTGCTGGATGAAGCCTCAATGGTCGGCAGCGAGCCGATGAGGCATCTGGTCGGCATCGCCAATGCACTCGGCGTCGAGAAGCTGATCATGATCGGCGACCGCCAGCAGCTCTCATCGATCGATGCGGGCAAGGCCTTCGCGATGGCGCAGGCCGATGGGATCGCCATGGTGCGGATGGACGAGAACTTGCGCCAGCGCACCGATCAGCTGCGCACGGTCGCAGCGCTGGCCAATCGGGGCGAGGTTCGCGGCGCGATGGAAGTGCTGGGCGATAAGCTCAAGGCCAGCCCCGATCACATCAAATCCGCAGCTGACCAATGGCTGGGGCTTCCCAAGGATGAGCGCGACCGGACGATGGTGTTCGCCTCCGGCCGGGACGCCCGTGCCGAGCTCAACCAGCGCATCCAGGATGGTCTGCGTGCCGACGGCACGCTTGGCAAGGACAGCATATCTTTGAAGGTGCTCGAACGGGTCAATGTAGAGCGAGAGGAACTGCGCTACCCCCAGACCTATAGGACCGGTCAGACGCTTGAAGTTGCACGCGCGGTCTCGGAAATCGGGCTCCGGCGCGGCAGCTACGAGGTGCTCGGCGTCGATGCCAAGGGCCGGGTCGAGCTGAAGATCGGGAACCGCACAGTGCGGTTTGACCCGCAGAAGATCGACCCCAACGACAAGCGTGACGCGCTCGGGCTCACCCAACGCAGCGAGATCAAGCTTCACGCGAACGATCAGATCCGGTGGACGGCGAACGACAAAGAGCGGGGGCTCTACAATGCCTCGCTCGCGCAGGTCACGGGGGTGAGCAAGGACGGCATCAGCGTGAAGAGCGCCGATGATCAGACGGTGCATCTGAAGCAGGGCGACCCCATGCTCGAACGCCTCGGCCTAGCATATGCAATCAACATGCACATGGCGCAGGGCGTGACCACCGACAAGGGCATCGCGGTGATGAGCGGGTCGGAAAGCAACCTGTCGAACCAGCGCCTGTTCAACGTCACCGTCACCCGCGTGCGGGACGATCTGACACTCCACACCGATAACAAGGATCGGCTGATCAGCGCCATCGAGCGCAACGAGGGCAACAAGACCAGCGCGCTCGAGACGGTCGGCGGCCTTGAGATCGATCCTCCCAGAGACAGAGGCTCTGGGCCAAGCAAGTCGGACAAGACCTTCAATCCCGAAGTGCCCGCCGACCTCGTGAAGCCAGACAGCATGGACCTCAGCAAGCACCGCGTCGCGGTCGAACCGCGCGTGCCGGACAAACCCTTCCCCGAAAAAGACATCAGCCTGGAGATCTGATCATGCAACC
The DNA here is from genome assembly GCA_021732945.1 of Porphyrobacter sp. Taxonomy (GTDB): domain Bacteria; phylum Pseudomonadota; class Alphaproteobacteria; order Sphingomonadales; family Sphingomonadaceae; genus Erythrobacter. The sequence continues at coordinate 3,734 of JAKFWB010000538.1, read as the reverse complement.
ATCGATCAATTACGATTACGTTGTCCACGGCAACCACATCCATTGGTGCAATGTCGAAGGCTACGGCATGGAGTTCTGCCAGGAGTGGGCCATGGCCGAGCACATGGGCGAACCCGGCCAAGACCCCATCGCCGAAGCCTACCTTTCGGTCATGCTCGCGATGGCGATCACGCTCATGGCTGGCTTGCTGTGGGGGATGGAATGGCGCGCGCAGAAACAGGCTCAGAAGATGCCGCGCGCGACGGACGCGTCTCAAGCTCTGGAAGTCGCCGCATGACCTTGGCTGCCAATCCTGTCGATCACCGAACCCGCGACATGTCAGGCCTTGCGCACCGTATGAAATGCGCGCGAATATCGCTCGACCTCACGCAGGAGCAGCTTGCCGAACGCCTCGGGATCGCGCGCCAGACCCTCACAGGGTACGAAAAGGGCCATACAGACCCGCCCGTGAGCCTTCTGGCGCAATTCTGCGGAGACTACCGCATTGACCCTCAGTGGCTTTTGCTAGGCGTTAGGCGTCGGCATTCGGCCGAAGATGGCGACTACGAACTCCGCGCACCTCAAACCGGAAAGGAGTCGCGCTGATGGGAATCGATGACCGCGACTACATGAAGGAACGATATTGGGAGCGGCAGGGCAAAAAGGCCCCCTCCAGGTGGAGTTTCAACAAGGCTGAGCGTGATGCGGCAAGAATCGCTGACGAGGTTCCGCGCGGAGGGGCGAGCTGGGTCGGTAAAGACACCAGTTTCGACCAGTACGACCGCATAGCGGCCGCAGGCTTCTCTCGAAAAAGGAACGAGCCCCGCGGACAGCACGGACGGCGAATATCGCGTCAGCCGCGTCAAAATGTCTCGTCGGGGACCAGACGTTTCGCAGCATGGGCGATACCGCTCTTGTGCCTCACTACCTACGCCATTCCGATGTTGGGTGATCTTCGGCGGGGAGGGTGGCTGCCCGACACCGAGCCCGGCCTCCCGTTCCCAGAAACCGGCAGCGTTAGCGTCGCAAGTAATCTCCCGATGAAAATTGTGCGCAGCCAACTCGCGGTGAGGACAAGCGATTCCAACGCCGTTGTTCAGCTAGTCCACCCTGAGACAGATCGCCATGTGATCTCCGTCTTCGTCGCGGCAAACAGCGAGGTAACGATCCCCGCCCCCGTCGGCATCTGGCGCATGCGTGTGATCGAAGGACAAAAATGGCATGGAAATGCCAAGTTCTTCGGGCCCAACACCCAATACGAAACCGTGGCCGAGCTGATGGAGTTCGGGCACTCGCGCGGGAACGGCATCGACCTCCACCGTCGGATCGACGGCAACCTGAAAACACGGCAAATGCTCGTGGGGCCGGAGCCGCTATGAGAAAGTTGTGGCAATGGATCCGGCGGAAGCGAGCGGCACCCCCGACACCGGCCGACGTTAAGAAGGCCAACCTGCGGGCATTGGCTCTTATAGAGACTATTATGCTGGCCGGAGGACTCGGAGAGGCAGACTTCGATCATTTCGCGAACCGGTTCGACGGCATGCGGTTCGAGAGCGACGCTGATCGTCTGCGGTTCCTGATACATTTCGTCGAGACGCTCTTCACCGCCTATCACATATCATCAGACACCGACGACCAGGGCCTTCCCGAAGGCGTCTTCGCGACCGCAACGAGTCCGGCACATCCAACATTTCTGGCCCTTGCCGAAGCGTGGGGTCTCGACAGCTACGACACGTCGAAGGGGCCAGAGAGATGACGAAGTTACACCTCAGCGCAACGAGCCCAATGGGGCCAGAGCCGCTATGACGGAGCTCGGGATTCTCGCATTCATTGCCCTCGCGGTTTTCGTGGTCATGCTCATGTCCGCCAAACGCGGCATAGGCTCGCTGCCCGTGCGCGCGGCGCCGCTGATGACCAAACGGGAGCGCGTCGTGTGCGCCATGATCGAGCGGGCCGTGCCTCACGCGAGGGTGCATGCGCAAGTCTCAATGGGTGCAATCCTGCGGCCTGCGGCAGGGCTTGACCGATCTCGCTCGACCAGCGTGCGCAACCGCTTCTCGTCCAAGCGGGTCGATTTCGTGCTCGAGGACCGGGCAAGCGGCGACATCATCGCTATCGTCGAGCTCGACGACCGCACGCACAATCGCTCGGCCGACCGGCAACGCGACCGTATGACTTCGCGGGCGGGCTACCTCACTATTCGGCTTGGACCGATCCGCCACACCTTCGCCACCGTGCGCCAAGCCTTGGCGGAGGTACTCGCATGACGATCAGCGTCGGCGAGCGGGTCCGTGCGGTGCGGCTTAGGTCGGGCCCGTCAGAAGATCGCATTGCGCGGAGCCTCGGCTTCACCCGCCGCGCGCTCCTCATCTGGGAAGCGACGATTGCAGAACCACCAATTGCGATTCTCAAGCCCCTGAGAATGCTGTATAACGTCGATACAGAATGGATCGTCATGGGCGGCAATCTCAAGCCAGTGTCTGACTTCCGCATCGAGCGAGAGGTGTACCCCTACGACCTGTCACGCCGCGCATCGACCGCCCCGATCAATCGGGGACGATCAAACCCGACCGAATTCACGAGGAACACACCATGAGTTTGATGTCCATGTTCACGCGGTCAAGGATCTCTGCGGGAGCAAAACCTTCGTGGTCCGAACCAGATCCCCTGCGGTCGCCCCAGCGCACCTACAAGGACTATTCGAACCGCCTTGTCTCGGTTTCCTGGCACCAGCTGACGGACGAAGAAGCGGCTGCGCGCATCGCGAGCGATATCAATAATGACTTCCTGTGGATCAGGGGGCCTGACGGCTTCCAGGGTTACTACCACAGGCCAGACGCCGTCCCCCTGAGGGAACTTGCCAACCCCAACTACGCTGAAACGGCCTGGTTTCACGTGTTCCAGATCGATCTGCTGCGACCGGCCCACGATTACATCGACCTGCGCTCCGGTGGCCGTGACTATGCGATCCTGATGGCCGAACAGCAATTCGAAGACGCCATGCGGTCCTTGAGGATCATGCCCAACTGGTGGACCATCTGCTGTTCAACCATGAACGACCATCCGATGAGCGCCTACCGCCGGTCGATCATGGTTCTGGGAAGAGACATTCACGGCAACGATGCGCCCTATCAGGACATTGTCGTCGCCCTCGCGAACCCGGAAACACTCGATCTTATCGAAGACGCGTTGGAGCACAGCATGCGCGCAGAGATCGAATTCCAGACATTCGAATGAACCCACAAAAGACCGGCACGCACGCGACAACCTGCTGAAGAAAGGACAAGACGATGAGCAACTGGAATTTCGAAGACATGGGCGATTTCGCCGACGATGCCGCCGCCGAACGCTGGGCCAAGCGCAACGATATCGACCTGCGAGATATCCGCACAACCGCCAGCGGGAAGGGCGTCCGGCTCGAGGTGCGGCGATCCTCGCTCGGCGACAGCCGTGCGCAGACCGATCTGCGCGACGGCCGCAGGACGGGATGGTAACTGGTAACTGGTATCAGGTAACACGGAAAGGGAAGCACAATGACACACAGACATCTGATCATCGGCCTGCCGGTCATGGCAGCCGCAATAGGCGTCCCCGCAGCGGCACAAGCTGCGCCAGCCACCGATGTGGCAGCAAGCATGGCGAGCTACGCGCACGACACGGCGGGCGCGGACGCTGCGACACGCGCAGCCGAAAAACAGGCGCGCTACCTGGCCCGCAAAGAAGCGAGGGAAGGGCCGAACTGCGACGACTGTGCC
>JAKFWB010000537.1 GCA_021732945.1 Porphyrobacter sp. | reverse complement strand
TGGACTGAACGCAGGATCTTGCGCGCTGGTTGCGTCGGGCAACAGCGCGGCTTGAGAGCGCAGGCGTCACAGTCGAGCTTGCTGGCGCGGTAGCGCAGCATGCCGTCTTGATCGACTGACTGGCGGGCATTGGTATAGACCCTCTGGCTCTGGCGCAGTCGCTTGCCGACGGGGCAGATATAGCTGTCGTCGTCATGATCGAAGGTGAAGGCGGAACGCTCGAAGGTATCGTCGCGGCGAGCAGACTTGTCGAACACGGGGATGTGCGGCTCGATGCCGCGCTCCTCGACCAGCCATGACAGATTCTTGGCATCGCCATATCCGGTGTCGCCCACGAGCCGCTCGGGCCAGAGGCCGAAGCGCTCCTGCGTCCGGTCGATCATGCGCCGCTGGGCGGTCACCTCGGCCTGGCGGATCGCGGTGGTCGCCTCGACATCGACGATCACTGCGTTCTGGAGATCGATGAGGTAGTTGGTGGCATAAGCGAAGAAGGCGCGCTCGCGGCTTGCTGCAGTCCAGCGTGCGGCCGGATCGGCCACCGCCAACTGCTTGGGCGGCACCGGGGTCGCCCCGCCGAAGGCGGCATCATCAAGCACGGCCAGATACTCGCGAACAGCATGGCTGGTGGCCGGGTCCGGCAGACCATCCGCCTTATCGACGGCGTGCTGGCGGTTCACATCGGCGCGCACAAGGCTGCCATCGACGGCGAAGCCTTCGCCGCCGACCAGTCCCTCGGCAATGCAGCGTGCCACGGTCGTCTCGAACAGCTGGCGCAGCACATCACTGTCGCGGAAGCGGCCGTGGCGGTTCTTCGAGAAGGTCGAGTGGTCGGGCACATCGCCTTCCAGGCCCAGGCAGCAGAACCAGCGATAGGCGAGGTTTACATGCACCTCCTCGCACAGCCGCCGCTCGGACCGGATGCCCATGCAATAGCCGATGATCAGCATCCGGATCATCAGCTCGGGATCAACCGAGGGGCGACCGGTCGAGCTGTAGAACGGCCGCAGATGTTCACGGATGCCCGACAGATCAACGAACCGGTCAATCGAGCGCAGCAGGTGGTCCGCCGGAACATGCCGCTCCAGGTTGAAGCTGTAGAACAGCGCCTCCTGCGCCACCGTTCTCTCACCCATCATCCAATCGTCTCCGCTTGCCTGCAGAGACATTGAATCAATACTTTAGCACCATTGCAAGGGGGAGTTTTTCAACACAATCGGGTGGAAAGGTGCCATCTCATCTGAGGGTTTGTAGAGACCCTCGTTGATCTCTATTTCTTAGGATCGCGGCCCATCCTCATTCGGAATTGATTCCGTGCGGCTTGGCTCGTGAAATCATCCGAGACGTTGCTCACCGAACTTATCCGTCGTCATCAGCTAACGCCTAAAACCGCAAAGTTGGAAAAAACCACTTGGGTCGGCGAACGCAGTGGGCGGCGCACAAATGCCGAACCAGCCATGAGGCTAGGAGCGGCAAGCTCGTACGCGAACGGTGCCTACTGCGCTTGTTTGGCTGGTCGATTCCCGAGAATCTCAAGGACACTGAGCGACAGGCAGGCCGCTGCAGCAAGCTCCAAAATTTCCTCGAAAGCCATTGTTGCGCTTGTCTCGTATAAGTCGAACAACACAGCCATCGAAAGCAGTGATAGCGCTGCCAGAAAGAATGCGTATTGGAAATTATAGTCGATGCTTTGCAAAGCGTCCTTTATTTTGTGTCTAAATAAAATGATTAGCGTTGCTACAATTGCGAAAACGCCAGAAACGATAGCGGCAAAGTAGTATCGATAATTATCACTACTACCGATCTGCCTTTTCAAGATCATCAAGAGATCCTGGCCGCCGTCCAGCTCCCCGCCGCCCTTCATGGCTGGCATTGAGAACCCGCCGATACGCGCACCGAAGCTCAATTCTGAGAGCAGGCAGGCAAGGCTGAGTACACTCACAACACCGAGCAGTCTTGCGTCCCAAGCAGTGATCGATCTGCCTCGATAAGCTATGGCCGACAATCCTATCGGGATCGCAAAAAGAGTGGCTGACAGCCATTCGACTATTCCGTCCTCGCCGACGAACCGGCGCTCGGAGGGCTCAGAAATAGAATACCCGGCAGCACCGCAACTGCAGACAATAAGGGTATATGCAACGGCCAATCGCGATTGGGCAATTGCGGTCAGCCTATCCTTGATCTGATTCGTTATCGACATCTGCCACGCCTGCAAAAGAGGCTAATTCACAGACCTGTAACAATTATGCAATGTGTTATCGAAGGCTGGCCCGCTTCGCTCTTCGTCTGAGGCTTGGCGATGTTCGCTGCGATGAAAACGCCCGCGCCTTCTGTCTGACTGCAATGGGGTCGTAAGCTGAACGGCAGATTTTTTTCAACGAAGGCAGCTTCCTGCCGTTCGGCTTATGGTGCCAGCACCTGCCAGTCAGCTTCTGCGCGATTCTCGCCAGCAGCCGACATTCAGGAAGCGACCCCATATCGGTCACTAAAGCGCTCGGATGTTGGGGCATGTCTCAGCTTATGGCGGTCCGATTGCGGTTCTGTGCGCGACAGAAGCCTGCTCGGCAGCGCGAAGGTCATCGGGGGTGTTCACATTCAGAAATGGGTCAATCGCATCCGGCGATGCCTGAAATTCTGCGACCCGTGCTTGGCAGCTTTCGGCCCAACCGAACACCGAACGTTTTCCCGAGGCCAAATAGTCATGAAGCGCGCCAAGATCATTGGCGGGCCACAAGGCGTTGACAGGGTGCGGCCGCCCAAGGGACGCGGCAATGGCCGGGGCGCCGGTTCGCAAAAGAGTGGCGACGAAGTCCATTGGCAGATGCGGCTGATCGACGGCCACCGTGACGACCTGATCAAGCCCGACATCTCTCGCCCAAGACATCGCCGCATACACTCCGGCGAGCGGACCTGCTTCGGGCCATTGATCGTCGGCGATGACCTTCAGACCAAATCGCGCGTACTGATCAAGATCGTTGGCGTTGATGATCATCGGCCCGGTCGTCTGAGCGCGGATCCGGTCGATGACATGTTCCAGCAACGGCTTGCCGTGCAGATCGGCGAAAGCCTTGTTGGCCCCGAACCTGCGCGAGGCTCCTCCGGCAAGAATGCAGACACCGACTTCAGAGATCCTGCCCACCCACCGACCCATGCACTTGCAACATGTCCTGTACCTTGGCGGCCAGCGTAGAACCAGATTCCTTGCCTTGGGCGACCGGGTGCACGGCTTGCATGGCCTTGCCGATCAGGATCATCGCCGGGCCATCGCCGAGAACGGTGCGGGCCGCCAGTGGCAACATGGCGAGGTCGGTGGCAAACTGTCGCTCATGAGGCAGGCTGACGTTCTCGATCAGGATGACGGGTGTGTCGGCGGCAAGGCCCGCATCGCGCAAGCCCCTGGCGATATGCGGGGCGGCATCCTTGCCCATATAGACCGCCAGTGTCGCTTCGGGATCGGCGAGCGCCTGCCAATCGAGATCGGGCACCGCGCCGCGCTGGGTGTGGGCAGTGACGAACACCAGCCGCCGGGCGAGCCCGCGCAAGGTTAGCGAGGCTACCAGCGAAGCGGCCGCTGCACTGGCGGTGGTGACACCGGCACAAACCTGAACTGTGACGCCGGCATCGCGGCAGGCTTCGATCTCCTCGGTCGCGCGGCCGAAGATTGACGGATCGCCCCCCTTCAACCGGACGACTCGCTGACCTGACAGGGCGGCCTTCACGACAGAAGCGCAGATCAGCGGCTGCGGGGCCGAATGCCTGCCCGCCCGCTTGCCGACGCTGATGCGTTCGACATCGGGCGGCACCAGTGCCAGCACCGCCTCGCTCACCAAGGCATCGTGGAAGACGATGTCAGCGGCCCTGATCAGACGTTCGGCCTTGCGGGTCAAAAGCTCTGGATCGCCCGGCCCTGCACCCACCAGCCAGACCGATCCTGCCGGAAAATCGGCGTGCATCGTCATTCTGCGGCCTCCTTCAGATCAAGCTGCGCGTCCGCGATCATCCGCGCGATGTGCGGGCGGCATGATCCGCAATTGGTGCCCGCACGAGTGGCATTGCCGATGCAAGCGACGGTCGCAGCGCCGCCCGCCATGGCGGCGGTGATTTCGCCTTCACCGACATCGTGACACACGCAGATGATGGCGCCGCGATCCGGCCCCGCCTCACGCGGGCGACCGGCAAGCATGGCAACAGGGTCTGCCACCGGCGCGCCGAGCTGGGCGGCGATCCATTCGCGCGGCGGCAGCGCTCCCTTGCGGGTGATGAACAGCGCGGCGGTGAGCATCCCGGCATCATCGCACACGGCAAAGCGCCGCATGCCCTTGGCGGCGTAGGCCACTTCGCTGCGGGTGCCTTGGGGGAGGAGGGCATCAGGGTCAGCCTCTTCGATGCCGCCGAGTTCATAGAGCCAGCCATGCTCCACCCGCGAGCGCACCCAGTAGTCGCAATCGGGGGTGGCAAGCGGCGCGCGCTCCACCAGGAAGCCGCGCCAGGCGAGGTCAGCGCGCGCGATGCGAGCCGGTGTATCCTTGAAGCCGGGCTGGCCCGAGAGCGGATCAGTGTCGGCGCTGGCGAGCCTGCCGGTGCGTCCGGTGTGCGGTGCGGCGGTCAGGTCGGTCCAGTGCATCGGCACAAACAGCCCGCCGCGCCCCTGCCCTGCGCTCAACGTGGCACGGTAGAGGCTGGTGCCCGCCGGGGTCGTGACCTTGCACAGATCGCCCTCGGCAATCCCGGCAGCGGCGGCATCGGCAGGGTTGATTTCGACCAGCGGCTCACGCCGGTGATGGGCGAGCTTCGCGCTGAGTCCGGTGCGGGTCATGGTGTGCCACTGATCGCGATACCGCCCGGTGTTGAGGCGGAGAGGAAAGGCGGCATCAGGCACGCGCGGCGCGGGCGGGGTGAGGGCGATCAGCCGGGGCTTGCCGGTGGGCGTCGGGTAGCCATCGGCCAGGGGATGCGCGCCGCCCCAGCGCAAGGGCTGCATGGCCTCATAGGCGGCGTCAGAGAGATCGGCCTGCGCGCTCAGATCAAGCTTGCGCCCGCGCGCGGCGGCGAGGGCGGTCATGGCGGCATATTCGCGGAACACGCTGGCTGCGTTCGGGTAATCGAAGGCCGCGCCGTGGCCCATCGCAGCGGCGACATCGGCGATGATCCGCCAGTCGGCGCGCGCTTCACCCGGCGCTTCGAACAATGCGCGCTGGCGGCTGATCACGCGTTCCGAATTGGTGACGGTGCCATCCTTCTCCCCCCAGCCCAGCGCGGGCAGGCGGATATGCGCGAAGCGCGCGGTGTCGGTATCCTCCAGCACATCGGAGACCACCACCGTCTCGCAACCGGCAAGCGCCTCGCGAACCCGGCCCGCATCGGGCATGGACACCGCCGGGTTGGTGGCCATGATCCAGATGAATTTGACCTCGCCCCGGTGCACGGCCTCGAACAGATCAACCGCCTTGAGGCCGGGCCCCTTGGCGAGCCGGTCAGTCTGCCAGAAAGCGCTGACCGCCGCGCGCTCCTCATCCGAAAAGCCCAGATGGCAGGCGAGCATATTGGCCAGCCCACCGACCTCGAGCCAGCCAATGGCATTGGGCTGGCCGGTGATGCTGAACGGCCCCGCGCCGGGCCGGTTGATGTGCCCGGTGGCAAGGTGGAGGTTGATGATCGCATTGCCCTTGTCAGTCCCGCTGCGCGATTGGTTCGCGCCCTGGCTGAACAGGGTGATCATGCGATCAGAGGCAGCGACCATCGCCAGCAGATCGGCAATCAGCTGCGGGTCGATCCCGTGCTCGGCCGAGCGGTTGTCCCAGAAGCCATCGGGCACCTCGCAGCGCGCCTCCACGCCAGCGCGATCAACCGCAAGGCTGGCGAGCAGCGCATCGAACAGCGCGACATCGCCATCGGGGGCGATCGGGATGTGGAGATCGGCGCGCTCGGCGGTTTCGGTGCGGCGCGGGTCGATCACCACCAACCGGGTGCCATGCGCCTCACGCGCGCGCTCGATCCGCTGCCAGATGACCGGGTGGCACCATGCGGTGTTGGAGCCCACCAGCAGGATCAGATCGGCAGCATCGAGATCGTCATAGGTGCAGGGCACCACATCCTCGCCGAAGGCGCGGCTGTGCGCGGCCACCGCGCTCGCCATGCAAAGGCGCGAATTGGTGTCGATATTCCCCGAACCGATGAAGCCCTTCATCAGCTTGTTGGCGACGTAGTAATCCTCGGTCAAAAGCTGGCCCGAGACATAGAAGGCAACGCTGTCCGGCCCATGTTCGGCAATGCAGGCCTTGAGGCGCGCTGCGACTTCGGCAGTGGCATGGTCCCAGCTGACGCGCTGGTTGCCGATCATTGGGTGGAGCAGCCGCCCCTCCAGCGCGACTGTCTCGCCCAGATGCGTGCCCTTGGAACATAGAGCACCGCGATTGGCGGGGTGGTCGGTATCGCCCCGGATGGTAACGGCGCGCGGGCCGGTCACCTCGGCCGCGATCCCGCAGCCGACGCCGCAATAGGCACAGGTGGTCTTGATCGGAGCCACCGCCTTGCCCCTCAGGCCCCGGCCCGCGCCATGATCGCCGCCCGGTCGAGCCAGATCATCCCGTCTTCGACCTTGAGCGGGATGGTCGGCGTGCAGCCTTTGTCCCCGCCCAATGCCTCGCCCGATTGCAGCGAAATGCGCCAGTTGTGCAGCGGGCACGAGACGCTGTCGCCGTGGACGATGCCTTGCGACAGCGGGCCGCCCTTGTGCGGGCACTTGTTGACCAGCGCATAGAACGCCCCGCCGATGGTGTGGAAGATCGCGATTTCCTCCGCGCCCTCGACCGGCACGGTTCCCGCCATGCCCGGCTCAATCGCACCAACCGCGCACACGCTCACCCAGTCCGCGCTCATTTCGCCGGCTCCATCGCCTTAAGGATGCCGTCAGCGGGCGGCCCGGCGGTGATCCGCCCGACATGGCTGTGCAGGTCCGCCCTGTCGCCAGCCGCGCGCTGCGCCCAGGGGTCGTCCTGCATGAACTGCTGCGAATAGTGGAACCGCGCAGCGAGCGCCTTCACTGCCCCCGGATCATCGTAAAGCTGCGCCTTGATCCATTCGAGACCCTTGCGCTCCAACCACGGCGCGGTGCGTTCCAGATACCAGGCATCCTCGCGGTAAAGCTGGACGAAGGCGGCACAGTGTTCGAGCGCTTCTTCCTCCGTCGCGACCCGGGTGAGCAGATCGGTGGCGCGCACCTTGATCCCGCCATTGCCGCCGATGTGGAGTTCATAGCCGCTGTCGACGCAGACCACGCCGAAATCCTTGATCGTCGCCTCGGCGCAATTCCTCGGGCAGCCGCTCACTGCCATCTTGAACTTGTGCGGCATCCAGCTGCCCCAGCTCATCTGTTCGAGCTTGACCCCGAGCCCGGTCGAATCCTGCGTGCCGAACCGGCACCATTCGCTGCCGACGCAGGTCTTCACCGTGCGCAGGCTCTTGCCATAGGCGTGGCCCGAGACCATCCCGGCGGCGTTCAGGTCAGCCCAGACGGCGGGCAGATCTTCCTTTTTGATCCCGAAAATGTCGAGCCGCTGGCCGCCCGTGACCTTGACCATGCGCGCGTCGTATTTCTCGACCACGTCGGCAATCGCGCGCAGCTCGCGCGGATTGGTGATCCCGCCCCACATGCGCGGGACGACCGAATAGGTGCCATCCTTCTGGATGTTGGCGTGCATCCGCTCGTTGACGAAGCGGCTTTTCTGATCGTCGACATATTCGCCGGGCCACGCGCACAGCAGGTAGTAATTGAGCGCTGGGCGGCACTTGGAGCAGCCATCCGGGGTCGACCAGTGGAGTTCCTGCATGACCTGCGGGATCGACCGGAATCCGCGCTCCACGATCGCGGGGCGCACGTCATCGTGGCCGAAGCTGGTGCAGCCGCACAGCGTCTTGGCGCTTTCCTCGACCCCGTCGCCCAGCGTCAGCGCGAGCAGGCGTTCGACGAGGTCCGTGCACGATCCGCAGCTGGCTGACGCCTTGCACCCGGCGCGCACCGCATCGAGGCTCGCCGCGCCGCCGGTGATGCAGGCGACCACCTTGCCCTTGGACACGCCGTTGCAGCCGCAGATTTCTGCGTCGTCCGAAAGTGCTGCAACGGCGGCGTTAGGGTCCGCGAGCGCGCCCCCGGCGGCGAAGGCCTGCCCGAAGATCAGCGCCTCGCGGATGTCGGAGACGTCCTGCTGCTGCCGGAGCAGATCGAAATACCAGTTGCCGTCCTGCGTATCGCCATACAGCACCGCGCCGACGACGCGGTCGTCCTTCACCACCACGCGCTTGTAAATCCCACGCGCTGCATCGCGCAGGACAATGTCCTCGCATCCCTCGCCACCGCTGAAGTCGCCGGCGGAGAAGACATCGACGCCCGAGACCTTGAGCTTGGTCGAGGTGACCGAGCCTTCATAGCCCTTGGGGCTGGCGGCCAGCCCTGCGGCGAGCGCGCGGCACATCTCCCAGATCGGCGCGACAAGGCCGTAGCACGCCCCGCGATGCTGCACGCATTCGCCCACGGCAAGGATCGCCGGATCGCTGGTGACCATGTCGTCATCGACGATGATCCCGCGCTCGACCGCCAGCCCGCTGGCCTTGGCGAGAGTGCCGTTGGGCCGGATGCCGACCGCCATGACCACCAGATCGGCGGGGATTTCGGTGCCGTCCTTCAATCGGACGCCGCCCACGCGCCCGTCCTGTTCGATGATTTCGGCGGTGTCCGCACCGGTCAGGATCGTCATCCCCCGGCCTTCCAGCTCGGACTTGAGGAGATAGCCCGCCGCCTCGTCGAGCTGGCGTTCCATCAGGGTGGGCATCAGGTGAACGACCGTCACTGCCATGCCGCGCAAGCTGAGACCGTGCGCCGCTTCGAGCCCGAGCAATCCGCCGCCGATCACCACCGCCCTGCTGCTGGTCTCGGCCGCGGCGAGCATCGTCTCGACATCGTCAAGATCGCGGAAGGTGACGACGCCGGGCAGATCCTTGCCCGGCACCGGGATCACAAACGGATCAGACCCCGTGGCGATCAGCAGCCGATCATAGCTTTCGATCCGCCCGCCGCGCGAGACCACCTGCTGTGCGGCGCGATCAATATGCACCACCGGATCGCCGCTGACGAGAGTGATGCCATTGTCGGCATACCATTCGGCGGTGTTGATCACGATCTCATCGAAGCTCTTCTCTCCCGCCAGCACGGGGGAGAGCATGATGCGATTGTAATTGACCCTTGGCTCTGCCCCGAAGATCGTGATCGCCCAGCGGTCCGGTTCGAGCGCGAGGATTTCCTCCACCGCGCGGCACCCGGCCATGCCGTTGCCGATCACGACAAGCCGTTCCTTGGCGTCAGCGTGGCGGGGTGCCGGGATGCTGGTTTGCAGGTTCACTTGGGTTCTCCGTTGATGCGGGGCAGAGCGCCGGGCTCAGAAGCTGACTTCGGCCTGGAGGGTGAAGCGGGTGGTGTCGGGGCCGAAGCCTTGGGTCTGGTAGTTGCCGTATTTCGCCAGCAGGCCGACATCGCCGATCTTGAAGCTCACCACACCGTCGACTTCGGTGCCGTAATCCAGCCCGCCGAAGTCGCTGTCGAATTCGTGATAGGTCGCCTCTACGGTCAAGCCGCTGGGCAAGCCCTTGATCGCGAACTTCTTCGAAAGGCGGACGTTGCTGTCGCGCACGCCACCCGCCGGGGTGATGAGGAACAGGTCGGCATAGCCTTGGAAGGCGTGGGCCGTGGCGAGCGGGGTCTGGAACGCGGCGCGCCCGCCATCGCTGCCCAGCTCTTCATACTGGGCGCGCAAGGTGAAGCCCGCGTAGGCCACGCTGCCTTCGGCGAGGAAGTAATCCGCGCTGAAATTGACCGGGTTACGCCCGGTATCGCGCTCGTTGGCGTAGCCGCCCTTCAGGCCGATCTTGGCCTTGCCGGCCGGGATCGTCGCGGTGACGGTCGCGCCATAGGTCTGGCTCGAAAAGGCAAGGCGGGTGTCGTAATCATACTCGTAGCGGAAGGCGACGATGCGCACCGGATCGAACACGGCGGCGACCTTGGTTAACAGGAAATCGCCTTCGAATTCCTGGTTCGGGCTCTTCGATCCGAAGATCGTGCGCTGGCTGATGGCATAGGTCTGGTCGATCTCGACCGGGCCGAGCTTGCCGATCGCGCGCACTGCATCGAAGGTCTGCTCGTTCTGCCGCCAGATGACGTTGCCGATGAAGCGCGCGTTCTCGTGGATGATCCGCTGGCGGCCCACGGTGGCGGAGAAATCCTTGGCGGCATAGCCGATGCTGAGCCGGTTGAGCTCGGTCGTGTCGGGATCGGCGATGACGGGGAAGGGCTCCACCCCGTTGCCGGGGATGGTGTCGTTGAAATCATCCTCCAGTGCGCGGGTGAACTCGCCCTCGGCAATCAGCGAGAAGCCTTTTGCCTTCAGCTCCGCCCCCAGGCGGGTGTGGACCGTGATCGAGGTGGCGGTGTCCGGGAAGTTCGACTGGTCATTGGTTTCCAGCCGCAGCCGCGCATCGACAATCGGGTCCAGAGTAACATCCTCGCCGATCTTCTGCGGGGCAAGTGGCCCGGCCAGCGCGGGCGTGGAAGTGACGGCAAGGACAGCGGCACAGGCGAGAAATTTCGAACGCATCAAGACCCCCTTTGCGCCGCCGTTGAGCGGTCGCATCGTGCTAACGGGAAGCCGAGCATCGTTGCCCGAACAGTGGTGACCCATGCGGGCCGCCGGAGAGGCGTGGCTGACAGAGCGCGGCGCCATTGCCGCAACTCACCACGTGGAAGCGGTGGGCCCGGTCAGGCAGCTTTGGTCGCCGGGCCGTGGTCATATTCGGCAAGGAAATGCAGCACCTCCTGCCGGTATTGGTAGAACTGCGGGTGTTCGAGCAGCTCCTTGCGATTGCGCGGGCGAGGCAGGTCGACCGTCAGGATCTTGCCGATCGTGGCGCGCGGCCCGTTGGTCATCATCACCACCCGGTCAGCCAGCAGAATCGCCTCGTCCACGTCATGGGTCACCATGATCGCGGTCACCTTGGTGCGGTTCCAGGTTTCGACCAGCACGTCCTGCAAATCCCAGCGCGTAAGGCTGTCGAGCATCCCGAAGGGCTCATCAAGCAGCAGCAGCCGCGGTGAAAGCGCGAAGGCGCGCGCGATGCCAACCCGCTGGCGCATCCCGTTCGACATTTCGGCGGCCATCTTGTCCGTGGCATCGCCAAGGCCGACCCGGTCGAGATAGTAATCGATGATGTCGGCCCGCTCGGCCTTGGCGGCGTGGGGGTAAACCCGCTCCACCCCCAGCGCGACATTCTCGCGCGCGGTCAGCCAGGGCATCAGGCTGGGGGCCTGGAACACCACCGCCTTGTCGGGCCCTGCGGCGGTGATCTCGCGGTTGTCGAGCACGATCCCGCCGCCGCTGATCGCATTGAGGCCTGCCGCCATCGACAGCACAGTCGATTTGCCGCAGCCCGAATGGCCGATCAGCGAGATGAACTCGCCCCGGTCCATCAGCAGGTTGAAATCCTCGACCACCTTCAGCGGGCCCTTGGGGGTGGGGTAGACCTTGTCGAGCCGGAAAAACTCCAGATAGCGCTTGTCGACCGCACTGCGGGCCGCATCGCGATAGGCCTGCGGCGGGGGCGCAAGGTCGAGCGGGGTGACATTGGGCAGGGCAACCGTGCTTTCGCCCACGCTGCCGCTCTGCTCATTCAGCGCGCCGAGATAGTCGACGATCTCCTTGCGCAGCCGCTGGTAGGTGGCATCGGCGTTGACCCCTTCGCGGTCGCGCGGGCGCGCCACATCGACTTGCCAGATCTGACCGATCCGCGCGGCCGGTGCCGGAGTCAGCACCGCCACCCTGTCTGCCAGCAACAAGGCCTCGTCCACATCATTGGTGACAAGCAGGATGGTGCGGCCCTCCTCCTTGCGAATACGCTCGATCTCGTCCTGCAGTTTTGCGCGGGTGAGCGCGTCGAGCGCCTAGAGCGGCTCGTCCAGCAGCAGGATTTCGGGCTCCATCGCC
>JAKFWB010000496.1 GCA_021732945.1 Porphyrobacter sp. | reverse complement strand
GGGACATCTACAAGGTCGGCGTGGTCGAAATCCCGACCAATCTGCCTGTCGCCCGGATCGACGAGGAAGACGAGTTCTACAAGAACACGGTCGACAAATTCGGCGCGATTGCCAAGGCGATCAAGGAAAAGAACGAGATCGGTCAGCCGGTGCTGGTTGGCACGGTGTCGATCGAAAAGTCTGAATTGCTTAGCCAGTTTCTCGACAAGGAAGGGGTTAAGCACTCGGTGCTCAACGCCCGTTTCCATGAACAGGAAGCACGGATCGTGGCGCAAGCGGGCCGCCTTGGTGCGGTGACCATCGCTACCAATATGGCGGGACGCGGCACCGACATTCAGCTGGGCGGCAATGTCGAATACCGCATTCGCGACGAACTGGTCGAAATGACCGAAGGCCCAGAACGCGACGATGCCGTTGCCCGCATCCGCGCCGAAGTTGCGGCGGAAAAGGAACAGGTGAAGGCCGCGGGCGGGTTGTTCGTGCTCGGCACCGAACGGCACGAATCGCGCCGGATCGACAACCAGCTGCGCGGCCGTTCGGGCCGTCAGGGTGACCCCGGCCTGTCGCGCTTCTATCTGTGCCTTGAAGACGATCTGTTGCGCATCTTTGGCCCCGACACGCTGTTCTCCAAGATGATGAAATCGAACCTCGCCGATGGTGAGGCGATCGGTTCCAAGTGGCTCTCCAAAGCGATCGAGACCGCGCAGAAAAAGGTCGAGGCGCGCAATTACGACACCCGCAAGCAGGTGGTGCAATACGACGACGTGATGAATGATCAGCGCAAGGTCGTTTACGAACAGCGCGCCGAAATCATGGATAGTGAAGCGGTGGACGATGTCGTGGTCGATATGCGCCACGACACGATCAACACCATGGTCGGCACCGCCTGCCCGCCGGGATCCTATCCTGAACAATGGGACATCGCCGGGCTCAAGACCAAGATTGATGAGACCTTCGGGTTTGAACCGCCGCTCGATGATTGGCTCGCCGAGGATCAGGTGGAGCCCGAATTGCTCGAGGAAAAGCTGCGGCTGCTCACCGATGAGATGATGGACACCAAGGTCACGAATTCCGATCCTGCGATCTGGCGGATCGTGGAAAAGGACGTGCTGCTGCGCCAGCTTGATCATCACTGGAAGGAACACCTCGCCACGCTTGATGCGCTGCGGCAGGTGATCTGGATGCGCGGCATCGCGCAGAAGCAGCCGATCAACGAATACAAGCAGGAAGCCTTTGGCCTGTTCGAGAGCATGCTTGATACCCTGCGCGAAGAAGTGACCAAGATCCTGTTCCGCGCTGAATTGCGGATGGAGCCGCCGCAGACGCAGTCGCTGCCGGACCTGCCCGATTTCCTCACCGGTCATATCGATGCTTTGACCGGGCTCGACAATTCGGGCGATGGTGACGGATCGGAACTGCGGCCTGAACTGTTCGGCTCGCTGGCCGGGGCGCCGCGCGCGGCGACCGGGCCGGGCGGGGCGAATACTGACAACCCTTGGGCCAATCTCGCGATCAGCCGGAATGCACCGTGCCCTTGTGGCAGCGGCAATAAGTACAAGCATTGCCACGGGGCGATTGCCGGCGCGCAGACCGTCTGACGGGCAGGGGGCATAGGCGGTGATGATGATCGGGGCGGTTCCGGCGCTGCTGGCGCTCGCTTTCCTGATCACCGCGCTGCTCTATGCCAGTGTCGGGTTTGGCGGGGGATCGACCTATTCAGCGCTGCTGGCGCTGTCGGGGCTCGATTACCGGCTGCTGCCGCTGGTGAGCCTCGCCTGCAATATCGTGGTGGTGACCGGATCCAGCATCCGCTTTGCTCGCGCGGGACTGACCCCGTGGCGCAAGGCGGCCGTAATCGTGGCGCTAGGCGCACCGCTCAGCTTTCTGGGCGGGCTCACTCCGATCAAGGAGGCGACCTTTCTCACCCTGCTGGGGGCAAGTCTGGTGCTGACCGCGCTGACAATGCTGGTCCCGGTGAGCGAGAATGCGAGCGGCGCGCCCTCGCGGTTCGCCCGATGGATGCCGCTGGCCGCCGCACCACTGGGATATTTTGCCGGGCTTGTGGGGATCGGCGGCGGAATCTTCCTCGCGCCGCTGCTGCACCTTGCGCGCTGGCACGAAGCACGCGGGATCGCCGCGACCGCGAGCTTGTTCATCCTCGTCAATTCGCTGTTCGGCCTTGCCGGGCAATTGCTGAAGAACGGCCCCGGACTGTTAGGCGCGGCAATCGGGGCCGCTCTGCCGCTGCTGGTGGCGGTGGTGATCGGTGGCCAGATAGGCAGCCTGCTCGCCGCACGCTTGCTCCCCCCGCAATGGATCCGCTGGCTGACTGCGCTGTTGGTGCTCGTTGTCGGCGTGCGGCTACTGGCAGGGGTGTAACGAAGGCGGGGCGCGGTCTGATGGCGCCCCGCCTTCGTTCAGCATCAGACCATATGTTCGAACCCGAGATGGCTGTTGAGCAGCCACGGATCGATGGGGCTGACAATCGCAAAATCAGCCGCTTGCACGAACGGCCGCTCGGTAGGGGCGGATTGAGCACCAAACAGGTCCGAGAACGATACAGCGGCGGCGCCAAACCCGATTGTGCGCGCCGACCCGGCGCTGGCAAAGACAAACGCATCGCCTGCGGCAAAATCCGGAAGCGAGCCGCGATTATCGCCGAAACCGTGCGATACCGAGAAGCCCACTGGGTTCTCGATGTCTGTGGCAGCTTCGACCTGCCGGGCCAGCGCATTGCGGACCGTGGCCACCAACACGCCGTCTGCCGCGATCAGGGTGTTCGCGCCGTCCTGCGTAAAGGTGATCGTGCTGCCTGCCGCACCTTCGATGCGAATGCGATCATTGCGGGTGGAGAAATCAGCAATGAAATCGGCGTCGGCCGCCGTCTGGTCGGCATGCAGCACAAAGATATCATTGCCGGTGCCGCCGGTCAGAACATCGGCCCCGAGGCCGCCGTCAAGCCGGTCGTTCCCGTTGCCGCCGTTGACGACATCGGCGCCGTCATCGCCGGCGAGGTTGTCATCACCATTGCCGCCATTGATGATGTCGTTCCCGGTGCCACCGCTGACGGTGTCGTTCCCGTTGCCACCTTCGATGGTATCGGTCCCTGCGCCGCCATCAACACGGTCATTGCCATTGCCGGCATTGATCGTGTCATCGCCCGCATCGGCATTGATCACGTCGTTGCCGTTGCCGCTATTGATCACATCATTGCCGCTGTTGCCGTTGATAGTGTCATTGGCATTGGTGCCATTCAGCACGCGCGAGCCGATGTTGAACAGCGCCAGGATCGGATCGTGGTCGGCATTGATATTGCCGAGGATCGTGTTGGTGTGCACCGCATCAACCTGCGCCCCGGCAGTAAGGCTGAGGCTGGCGAAAATGTGATCGATCGCCTGAGCGTTACCTTCAAACAGCGCGCTGTAACGTTCTTCCTCTTCCAGCAGGAAGGTAAGGTTGCGCAGCACCTCAATGCCGCCGCCAGTCACCTGCGCGCCATCGAAATCAAGCTCGCCCGTCAGCACCCGGAGCGGCTCTTCGAACTGAAATTCGTTGAAGTCGCCCGCCACGGCAATCCGCGCGTTGGGATCGATGGCCAGCAACCGGTCAACATAGCTGTTGACCGCAGCCGCCTGGGCAGCGCGGGTCAATTCGGCCGCCGCCAGCGCCGGTTGCTGCGCGCCGAAGCCGGGGGCCGATCCAATCCGCGAGGTGAAGTGGTTGCCGATCACCGTGACATTCTGGCCGTTGAAGCTGAAGGTTGCCCCCAGCGGCGCGCGCGATCCTTCAAATGCGGCGGCCAGCGCCCCATCATTGGGGTCGGTGATGGTGAACACCGAGGCTTCGTCAAGATCAACCCGGTCATCCCGGTAGAGGAAGGCGACGCGGATATTGCCGCCGGGCTGACCGCCCGTCTCGCCATCGACCACGAACGGGTTGTCAAACACCGAATAGCGCACCCCGGTCTGATCGAAGATCGAATCCGAAAGGGCCTGCAAGGTCAACAGCGCCGATGTCGTGCCATCATTGATCGACACGCTATTGTCCTGCACCTCTTGCAGCACCACGATGTCCGGGGCCGAAAGGTTGACGCCGATATCGAAGGCAATGCCTGCGAGCCGCCCATTGCCCACGTCATCATCGCCATCATCGGCGCGGATATCGAGGTTAAGAACGTTGTAGGTCGCCAGCGCAAGCTGGTTGGCCGCGCCCGTCACAAGGGTGGTGGTTTCGGCCACGTTGGTGCTGGCGCGCGCGATGGTCACCGCTTCGGTCGGGCGGATCTTGTAGTTGCCAAAGCCGTAATCGACCACGCCAGTGACACTGTTCAGCACCGTACCGGGGGTCACGTTGGGCACAGCGTAAAGCTGACCGTCGATCAGGCCGGATTCGTCGATCTGCAAGCGTTCGGGATTGAAATCCGAACCTGCGCCGGAGTTGAGGAAGCCGAGGGTGTCGGCGCCGCCGCGCACAGTCAGCAAACCATCAGCCGAGACATTGGTGGCGGCAAGATTGCCGTTGCCATCGCTTGCTGCGGTGAAGAGTTCGCCGAAACTATTGGTGGATTCCAGCGCCACCGGGTTCTGCACCGTCACCCGCATCCCTTCGAGGCTTTCGAAGAAATCGATGCCGTCATTCTCGGGATCGAAGATGGCGAAGCTATCGTCGTCGATGATTTGCGTGGGCGGCGTGATGCCATCCGGACCGATCAGGATCGCCGTGGGCAAGGCATTGCCCGTGCTGTTGACGGTGATCACCGGGTTGGTCAGCTGGGTGGTGGAAAGGTTGGACTGATCATTCCCGCCGCGGAATTCGCTCACCGAGCCGCGCACCGAAATCCCGTCGCCTGCGACGACGGAGGGGGCTGCGCCGGTGAAGATGAAGATCGCGTCGGATGTGGCCCGGTCGCCGTCTCCCGTGGGGTCTTGCAGATAGAAGCCATTGCTGGCGACGGCCGTGACAATGCCCGATGTGGTCACTTCATTGCCGACAAAGGGCGAGGTGTGGCCAGCGCCTTGAATCTGTCCGATATTCAGCACCAGCGGATCATCATTGGCAATCGTGCCGACCGCCAGGCCATCACCAATGCTGACGCCGCCCGCCGGGTTGGAGAGGGCGAGGCGGAAGAACTCCGCCGGTTCGCCCGTGATATCGCCCGCCACGCGCAAAGTGATCGCACGGAAGGTTTCGCCCGCCGCAAAACTCACCGTGCCTGAAGTCGCGCCAACAAAGTCGGCCGCGTTGGCATCGGTGAAGGCATTGCCAAATTCGGCGGCGAAATCGATCGACACCGCGCCGGTGCTGCCGCCGACGCGGAACAGGTTGAAGGTGATCGCGGTGCTGCCATCATTGCCTTCGGTCACGCGGGCATCATCGACAAACAGGGTGCCATTGGGGTTGGCTGCGACAAAATCCTGCCCGCTATTGACCTGCCCAAAGGTGGCATTTTGCGATGGCTGGAAGGCGAAATCATTGGCGGTAAAGCCATCGCCGCCTGCTTGAAGCGAAGTGCCGATCGGCGCCGAAACCTCTGCCACGCCGATATCGGTGCTGGTCAGCCCTACGGCCGGGCCATTGGTGGCGGTCATCACCCCTTCATAGGAGAGGAACTGCACCACCTGCCCAGCCGCATTGACCAGCGCCACGCCATCGGGCGCTCCGTTCTGGAGGCCCGGGGTGAGCACGGCAAGGGTGCCAAAGCCATCGTCCTGATTGGGGATCACGCCGGTCAAGGCAATGGTGCCATACGCTACCCCGCCATTGCCGTTGTAGAGCACCAGCGACCATCCGGTGAGATCGGTTCCCGCCGGGCCAGCGACTTCGATGAACTCGCCGACATCGGCGCCTGCGGTGTCATAGTGGATTTCGTTGATGAACACCTCGGCCGGGCCGGGAGGAGGCAGATCGTCATTGGTGATGGTGCCCGTGGCCGCCGCCGTGCCGAGGATCGCGCCGCCGGTGGGGTTGGCGAGGGTAACGGTCAGCGTTTCGTTGGCCTCAACCTCGATATCGCCCACCACACTGACGGTGATCGTCGCGGTGGTTGCGCCATCGGCAAAGCTGACCGTGCCTGAAAGCGGCCCGGTAATGTCGAATGCACCGGCCGTGCCGAGCGTCACCGAATAGTCAGCAGTGACCGCGCCATCCGACCCATCAGTGCGGGTGACGGTGAAGGTCAGCGCAGCGGTGCCCGCATCGCCTTCGCTGACGCTGGCATCACCGATGCTGAGCGTACCTGGCTGCGGCTGCGGGCCGCCGAAGGTTTGACCGGTGTTGAGATTGCCGCGGCTTTCGCTGGCGGGGCCGGTGAAGGTGAAATCGCCCGCCTCTGACCCAGTGCCAATGCGTTGCAGTGAGTTGCCAACCGCTTCAGTGCCAGCTTCGGTCACGCCGATATCGGTGCTGGTCATGCCATTGGCGGGGCCGCCGACTGCCACAAAGCTGCCTTCATAGGACAGAAATTCAACCACATTGCCGCTGGCATCAACCAAGGCCACGCCATCCGGCGAACCGTTCTGAATCCCGCCGGCCGGACCTGCGAAAGCGAGCGCGCCGAAGCCTGTGCCTTCATCGTCGATCGTGCCGGACAGGTTGATGGTCGCATAGGGCGCGCCGCCGTTGCCATTGTAGAGCACCAGCGTCCAACCGGTCAGGTCCGTGCCAGCCGTGCCAGCCACTTCGATGAATTCACCGATATCCGTACCAGCGTTGTCATAGTGCAATTCGTTGATGAACACGACTGGGTCGGCTGGCGGCGGCGGTGCGTCATCGTTGACGATCGTGCCGGTGGCGGTGCCATCGGTGATCGTTGCGCCGCCGGTCGGGTTGGACAGGGTGATCGTGAAGGTCTCGTCCCCTTCGACCACGATGTCACCAATCACCGAAACAGTGATGGTTGCGCTGGTTTGACCGTCAGCAAAGCTTAGCGAGGAGACGCTTGTGAAGTCAGAATCGTCGGCGGTGCCAAAGGTCACGGTGATATCAGTAGTCACCGCGCCATCGCTGCCGCCCGAACGGGTGACTGTAAACACCAGATCGGTGGTGCCACTGTTGCCTTCGGCAATGGCTGCACCCGCAATGCTGAGCGTGCCTGGCTGCGCCGGTGCACCAAAACTCTGACCGCTATTGGCGGTGCCAGCGGTGGCCGTGGCGGGCGCTGTAGCCCAGACGAAATCGCCAAAGGTGGTGCCGTTCCCGACCAGTTGGAGCGACAGGCCGGGTGCCTCTGTGCCCAGTTCGCTCACGCCGATATTGGTGCTGGTCAGCCCGGCGGCAGGGCCGTTGGTCGCCGTCAAAACGCCTTCATAGGACAGGAATTGCACGACATTGCCGTTGTTGTCGACCAGCGCGATACCGTCTTGCGGGCCGTTTTGGATCCCGTTGGAAGGATAGTTCAAGACGTAGAAGTCGCGTCCACCCACCGTCGTCCGGGTCGCGATGCTGAGCAGGTCGGTGTCATAGACCACCCCACCGGTGAAGTTGTACAGCACGATTGACCACCCCGTCAGATCGGTCCCGGCAAGGGTGGTGATCTAGATGAATTCCCCGGTGTCCGTTCCGTTGTTATCGTAATGGAATTCATTGATAAAGGTGGTGGACGACGTGCCTGCAACCATGATTCAGCCCCCTGATGCAGCGCCGCCGAATCTTCCTTGATCGTCGGCAGCGCGATTAACCATAATCGCTGCTAGAGCCGCTCCGCGTAAGAAGCATTACGCTTTTGCCGGTGACGCAAATTTGTCGTCGATTGACGTTTGGTGAGCGAAGCCGAAGGCGCCGCTCGGCGTTACGCGGATGGTTGGGGCTTGCGTCCATCGCGCTGCGTGTTCACTTGCAGCAAGACAAACAGGGTCGCGATAAAGGCAGCGTAGCCGATCAGCAGATTGGGCAGCAACAGAGGTATCCCGGTAAACAGCATCGTATCATTGCCGCCGGGCACCAGCGTAGCGCCAGCGCCCATCAGCAGCCCACCGGAGACTGCGCGCAGCCAGTCGCGCCAATCGCCCAGCGTCAGCCTGAAGGTGCCGCCCAGAACGGCCGCCATCGCCATCGCTCCGGCCAACGCTGTCAGCCCGGCGTAGGTCACAGCTGTCGCGGTCGACGTGCCATAGGCTAACTCGGCGATGCGGCTGGTATAGACCCAGTTCCGGTCAAGCGCGAACAGCAGGCCCGATGCTGAACCGATCAGGCCCATCGCGATCAGCGGCGACCAGCCGCCGCGCGGGCGCTTCCAGCCGATCCGTCGGTAGATATAGCTTGCCGCTGCCACCGCGCCCGATCCGCCCAACGTCAAGGCCAAGGCAACATGGCCCGCGAGGGGCGAAGACACCGGCATTCGCGGTGGGAGCATCAGCGCGGCGCTCGACATATGTGGGCCAAGCAGCAGCACGGCCACGAACATCGCGGCAATCGAGCCTGCGCGCCATAGCTCACCCTTGGTAAGCCCAGCGAGCAGCCCCATCGCGCAATGCCCGGCGAGCAGCGAGCCAATCCCGAACACCACACCGCCCACTGCCGCAAGCGGATCCGGGCGGGTGCCAAGGATTGTCGCAAAGGGTTGGGCGCCGAGCCATTCGGCAATGCCCATCACCACCATCGCGCTCGCCGACGCCAGAGCAAAGCCTGCGAGGCGGTGCGCCCGCCGCCGCGCAATCACCTCGCGCACAGCCCGCACCATGCACACACCGCTGCGCTGGCTGGCATAGCCGATCAGGAACAAGAGGATGATAGTGGCGAACAGCTTCACACAGCGAGGTTTAGCGGGAGTTGCATCGAATGCAATGTGGCTGCGTTTGGCACCATCTACAGCAAATGGCGGATGGCGGTTTGCGAGCCAGACCCGGTCGGCCTTGGGCAAACACTGGCATTCGGTGAAAATTTGGCTCCCCGAGTAGGATTCGAACCTACGGCCAAGTGATTAACAGTCACCTACTCTACCGCTGAGCTATCGGGGAGCAACTCTTCCAAGCGGTCTAAGGAAGAGCGGAAGCGCGCCTATATGGGGCGGTGCGGCGGATTGCAAGGGGCTTTTGGACCGCCCTCTATGCCTCGTGCTTACTCGGTCGCGCGGCGACCGCAAGCGCGACCGCGCGCCCGCAGCGGCGCGACCTTCAGGTCGCATGAGCGGGGATACCGCGCGCATAATGGCGCGCGAAGACGTTACGCCGTCACAAATTGCTCTGCCACGATCCGTTCCTCGAGCGACTGGCCGGGATCGAACAGCAGCGTCAGTTCGCGGTCCTGCGCGATTTCCAGCCGCACTTCGGCAATGTCGCGCAGCTCCTTCTGGTCGGCCACAGCAGAAACCGGGCGTTTGGCCGGGTCTAACACCCTGAGGATGATCTTCATCCGATCCGGCAGGATCGCCCCGCGCCAGCGCCGCGGGCGAAATGGGCTGATCGGGGTCAGCGCCAGCATCTTGCTGTCCAAGGGCAGGATCGGGCCGTGGGCTGACAGGTTATAGGCAGTCGATCCCGCCGGGGTCGCCACCAGCACCCCGTCGCACACCAGTTCCTTGATCCGCACCCTGTCACCCACGGTGACTTCGATCTTGGCGGTCTGGCGGGTTTCGCGCAGCAGCGATATCTCATTGATCGCACACATCTCGTGGCTTTCGCCATCCTGCGTGATCGCCTCGACCCGCAGCGGCGAAATCATCCAGCGCCGCGCGCGCGCCACTCTGGCAGCGATCACTGCACGCTTGTCATAGCGGTTCATCAGGAAGCCGACCGTGCCAAGGTTCATGCCATAGGCAGGGATAACCCGTCCGGCATCGATCATGGCATGCAGGGTTTGCAGCATGAAGCCATCGCCGCCCAGCACCACCGCTGCGTCCGCTTCGGTGATCGGGACCCAATCGTGTTGTGCCGACAACACATCCATCGCTTCTTGCGCGCGCGGCATATCTGACGCGACCAGCGCGAGGCGCTGAAAGGCTGTTCCATTGCTGGCCATGTTGTCCCCTCCCGGGAATAAAGGCAGGCACCGCCCGTTTATCCCCAGCGCGATGCTGGCGGGTTGCCCTGATGTGCCAGATTCGGTCGGATTGCAATTGATGGGAGGCAAGCGCACGTTCAATGACTAAGGCGGGGGCCAAGAGGAGCATGATGGAACAGGGTTGGACATCCTTGCGCGGGCCAGTTCGTGGGCGCTTTCCCGGCGTCAGCCCCGGCATGCTCGAAGCGGACCTGCTCAGTGCGCTGGATCGGCGCGAGATTGAGGTCTTGTTCCAACCGCAATTTTCCTGCCGCACCGGAGCTGTGGTCGGGGCCGAGGCGCTGGCCCGCTGGCGGCATCCGTCGCTGGGAGAGATCGGCGCGCGTGATCTGTTCGCCATCGCTGAGCGTGCCGCCTTGGTCGCCCCGCTGTCGCGCCACGTGGTCGCCCGCGCGCTGGAGGATGCGGCGACCTGGCCCGAAGGGCTGACCTTGTCGCTCAACATCACGCCTGAGGAGCTGGGCGACCCGCGCTTCGCTGCTGACTTCGCCGCGCTGATCGGCCGATCGGAGATCGCGCCGCAGCGGCTGATGCTGGAGATCACCGAGGACCTGCTGCTGCGCAATCTGGCGCAGGCGGCGTCCGCGCTGAAGGCGCTGCGCGGGCTCGGCTTCCGCACTGCGCTGGATGATTTCGGCGCGGGCTTCTGCAATTTCCGTTACCTGCGCGAACTGCCGCTGGACGCGCTGAAGCTTGATAAGGCGATGCTCGAAGGCGTGCCCGGCGATGCCACCGCACTCGCCGTCTTGCGGGCGATGCTGCAACTCAGCAAGGCGCTGGGCCTCACGGTTTATGCCGAGGGGATCGAAAGCGAAATCCAGCGCGCTGCGATCACCGCCGAAGGCTGCGACTACTGGCAAGGCTTCCTGCGCGCCCAGCCAATGCCGAGCCAGAGCGTGCTGGCACTCGCACGAACAGCGCGGGGGATGGGGCACGGGTGATCGCGCCCTGCTACGCCAATCATGCTTTTTCGTGCCAAGCCTTGATTTTGGACTGGCCTGAAACATCTCCAAGTCAGAATGATGATCCAGGCGGCGGGCTGACCTTTCTGACGCGATCCTTGCCCGCAAACTGACCTGAACGGAACACCTGACGTGAAGCTCCAGATCGATGTGCAGCTGGATTACTGGTTCGGCAACCCATGTGACATTCTGCTTCAGGTTGAAGCGGCACAATTACCAAGTCAGCTTATCGAAGACGCTCATCTGACTTTCACACCAGATACCTCCCACCGGCGGGTTCCTGCCCAGGATGGGATTGGTGAGCGGATGTGGCTGCGAACGCAGGGGCGGCTGGTTGTCGATTACAATGCCATCGTTTCCTTAGGCAGAGATGCTGCGGATTGCGCGCATTTGCCCAAAGCCGCGCTTGGTGACTTGCCGGGCGATGCGGTGCAATATCTGCTGCCGTCGCGCTATTGCCAGTCCAACCAGTTCACTGACTTTGTCGAGGCGCGGTTCGGTGCGCTCGCGGGCGGGGCCAAGATCGCCGCCATCCGTGACTGGATTGCGGGCCACATGTCCTATGTCCCCGGCTCCAGCCATGCGGAGACGACCGCAGTCGACACCTTTCATGGCCGCGAAGGCATTTGCCGCGATTATGCCCATTTGATGATCACGCTGGCCCGTGCGGCGGACATTCCCGCGCGGATTGCCAGCGTTTATGCGCCGGGTGTCAGCCCTCAGGACTTCCACGCCGTAGCCGAAGTCTATCTGGGCGATACCTGGCATCTGATCGATCCGACCGGCATGGCCAGCGCGGGCGACATGGCGATCATCGGCATCGGGCGTGACAGCGGCGACGTCGCTTTTCTAACAGCCTTTGGCCCGCTGCAAATGAATGGCCAGAGCGTTGCCGTGCGGGCTGTGTGAGTCGATGCGTGGAAGGAGCCGTCAGGCCGCTTGCCCCGCCTTCGCCGCCTTCTTCACAATCCCGCTCAACCCCTTGGTCAGCTGGAACAAGCCGTTCAACCGGCCCAGCGGATCGCCCCATGCGCGGTTGATCACCAGCTTCATGTCGGGGCGCAGCTTGGCGGTGTCCTTCCCGCCCTCGTTGAGGCGCGCGACGTAAGCGATCAGGCCTGCCGGATCCGGGAAATCGTCCTTGTGAAAAGCCACCAGCGTCCCGCGCGCGCCGACGTCGATCTTGGCAATATTAGCCCCGATGGCCTGATGCTT
>JAKFWB010000442.1 GCA_021732945.1 Porphyrobacter sp. | reverse complement strand
GGTAACGGATCAGAGCAAGGATCGAAAAGCCGCCCGCCCAGCCGACCAGCCCCAGCACCACCAGCACGAACAACAGCGATGTGAGGTAAAAGGTCGCCACCAGCGCCGCGAGATTGGCGAGGCTGCCGATCCCGAATTCGCCAGTGGTGAAGGCCATCGCTCCGAACGCGCCGATGGGCGCTAGCTTCATCAGCATATGCACCAGCCGGAACACCACCGCACTGAATGATGCGATCACATCCATCACCAGATCGCTCGCCGGGCGGGTCATGGCGATCGCCACGCCGGTCAGGATCGCCACCAGCAGCACTTGCAGGATCTGCCCATCGGTCGCGGCGCTGAACAGGGTCTCGGGAATGATGTTGAGCAGGAAGCCGGTGATGGTCTGCGCTTCGGCCTTGTCGGCAAAATCAGCCACCGCCGCAGCATCGAGCGTGGCGGGGTCAATATTCAGTCCCGCTCCGGGCTGCACCACATTGCCCACCACCAGGCCGATGATCAGCGCGAGGGTCGAGAAGGTGAAGAAATATGCGAAGGCCTTGCCCGCTACGCTGCCCACGGCTGTCATGTCGCGCATCCCGGCTATGCCCGAAGCGACCGTCAGGAAGATCACCGGGGCGATGATCATCTTGACCAGCTTGATAAAGCCATCGCCGAGCGGCTTCAGCGCTGCGCCAAATTCGGGGAACAGGTGCCCCACCAGCGCGCCCAGCGTGATCGCGGTGAGCACCTGCACGTAGAGATGGCGATAGAACGGCTTTTTCGACGGGACCGAGGCCGCCCCCGCAGCGATGGCAGATTGCATGACCATAATACCTCCCTGCCCGCGCCTCCTACGCTATCAGCGTCGGCTGGATGGCAAACTTATGCAAGCCCACCGCGCTGTCGCAGCGGCCGCGCAATGGCCCAAGGGCATCGGGCCAGGTGGCGCGCTAGGTTTCCTGCGCCGTCAGTTTGTTCAAGAGTTCCTTGAGCTCATACATCAGCGCAAGGTTGGGTGTTTTGCCGGCCACGATGCTGTCAAAGACGATGTCGAATTTCTGGCTGATCTCTGCCAACGGAAGATCGCCGAGGCTGGTGATTGCTTGCGTGGGATGCGGTTCGGCGGTGCGCTTGGCCAGCTCCTGTTCAAGCTGTTTGCGCAGCGCGATTTCGGCCTCCAGCTCACCGTTGAGATCGGCAAGGATGAGGCTGCGCATCGTCACCTTTTCATCAAGCGCCGCATTCGACATCCGCAGCGCCGAGGCATTGCCCTGCTTTTGCAGATGCGAATCGATCCGCGCGCGCAGCACGGAAAAATCGATTGGCTTGGTGACATAGTCATCGGCCCCGGCCTCAAGCGCTTCGACCGTCGCCTGGTTCTCGGCGCGGGCGGTGACCATGATCACCGGCAGATCGACTGTTGCCGGATTGGCGCGCAGGCGGCGCAGCACCTCGATGCCGTTCATGTTGGGCATCATGTAATCAAGCAGAACAATGTCGGGGCGGGTGCGGGTCAGCAATTCCAGCGCCGCCTCACCACTATCGACGCTGATTACGCCATATTTGTGCAGCTCCAACTGGCGGCACAGCACCGAACGGTTGGCCGCCATGTCGTCAACCACCAGCACCGTAACGCCGTGGTTGTCGGGATCGATAGGGGTTGTCTCAATCACGCCGTCACTCCGTTGGTTCTGCCATTATGCGCATTCGACAGCGCCTCAGCCAATCGGCTGGGGCTGAGGCCGGTCTTGGAGAGCACGCTCTGCACCTTGCTGGCGAGCGCGGTGGTATCCTCGTTGCTCATCGCCTTTCCGGTCAGGACAAACACCAGCGGTTTGGGCCGATCGGAAAATTCTGCGATCCATTCGATCAGGTCATGCCCGTCGAGTTCGGGCATGCGCAGATCGGTGATCACAAAATCATAGTCGTGATCACGCAGCATAGCCTGCGCGTCCTTGCCGTTGGCGGCAATGCTGACCGTGTAGCCCGCACGTTCCATGCCGCGGCTATACATCCGGGTCGTCGCCTCATCATCATCGACAATCAGAACATGGCCCGATCGGCGTTTGGCATATTGCGCCAGCACACCGCTGACTTCGCTGCGGCTGATTGGCTTGATCAGGTGCTCGCACGCCCCTGCTTCGATCGTTGTCTTGCGGTCGTCGCTGACGGAAACGATCACCACCGGCGTAGAGGCAAGCTGCGGATCATCGCGCAGCTCCTCAAGGACATCGAGCCCGCTGACCTTGGGCAAGGCCAGATCAAGCAGAATGATGGCAGGGTTGTGCCGCCGGATCAGCGCGAGGCCCCGTTCGCCGTCGGGTGCGCACAGCGTCGCATAACCCGCCTGTGAAGCCATGCGTTCAAGCAGCTTTGCCGCGCTCGGTTCATCATCGATCACCACAGCCAGCGGCTTCGAGGCGTCTACTTCGGGATCGCCGGGATGGAAAATGTCTTGCGGCTCGCCGGGATTACCCGCGGTGTCGATGACCTCACCTGCGAGATTGAGTTCGGCCTTGATCCGCATGGTGAAGGTCGAACCGACGCTGGGGCGCGATTCCACGTCGATCGAACCGCCTAGGATCGCTGCAAATCGCTGGGTGATGATCAGGCCAAGGCCTGTCCCACCAAACCGGCGAGTGGTGGACGCATCGGCCTGACTGAAGGGTTGGAACAGCTTGCCAAGCTGATCATCATTCATGCCGATGCCCGTATCCGAAACCGCGAACACCAGATCCTCGGCCTCGCGCCGCGCCAGAATGAAGATCCGCCCGTTCTCGGTAAACTTGCAGGCATTCGATCCCAAGTTCAGCAGCGACTGGCGCAGCTTGACCGAATCCGATTTTGCGATCCCGACTTCGTCAGCCAGCTGCAAATGGATGCGATTATTGCGCTGCATCGCCATCGGCTCCAGCATCTTGCCGACTTCCTGCACGACCTTTGCGACATCGAATTCATGGATATCGACATCCATGTGCCCCGCCTCGATCTTGGACAGGTCGAGAATCGAATTGATCATTTCCAGCAATTGCTGGGCCGAACTGGAAATCCAGCTGACATCTTCAAGCGATCGGGCGTTCTCCGAACCCACAAGCTCTTCGCGCAGCACATCGGTGTATCCGATGATGGCATTCAGCGGCGTGCGCAATTCGTGGCTCATATTGGCCAGGAACTGCGATTTGGCGACGTTGGCCTGTTCCGCCTGATCACGCGCGATGGTCAATTCTTCCGCCTTTTCGACCAGAGCTTCATCGCGGCTGGCCACGGTTTCAACCATCTTGTTGAAATTCCTGATGATCCGCGAAAAATCCGGGTCCAGCTCCGCTTCAAGCCGCATCGTGTAATCGTTGGACACGGTGATGGTCTGCATCGCATCGCTCAACCGGCCAATCGGCGCGAAAGCCATCCGGTTCATCCGCCGCGCGACCACCATCGACAGCATCAGGCACAGCGAAAACAGCACAAAGATCGCCAGCAAGGTTTCGCGCAGAATGTCGAGGAACGACCGAAGCTTGACCTTCATTTCGACCTTGCCAAGCGTTTCACCGTCGATCGTCACCTTGCGGGCGACGGTTTCCAGCTGATCGGCATCGGCATCAAGCTCGGCAGCGGTATTGGTGTAAGATGTGAACAGAGTCCCATCATTGGCGAACACCGAAACCGATGCGACATCCTCGATCCCCTCGATCGAGACGAGGTTTTCGCGGGCAGCCCGGGGATCCGCAAACAGCAACGCTGGCCCGGTGTTAGCGGCGATGACTTGGGTGATCTGGCTGTGGCGCTGCGCGGCAAGGCGGCTTTCAGTCAGGAACTGGATCCCGATCAACCCGATACTGGCAAACAGCAGCGCGACGGACACCAGCATGATGCTGGTCACGGTAAGCTTGGTCTTGAACGGTAAGGTCGCAAGCGAACCGATCCGGGATGCCTGCATTACCGGTTCACCTTCGATGCCAGCCGGATCAGGCGCGAACTGATGGCAAGCTGGCTATCTGATGCGGCCTTCAGGTTGAGCTGGAACCGCACCTGCCCGCCGCTCTGCACCAGACCAACCGTGCCGCCATTATCAATGAAGCTCCGCCCGTTGCCGATCAAGAGGCGACCGCGAGCCGAAGCGCGCTCGATCTGATCACGATCGACCGAACCGAGATAGACGACATCGCACCCGGCATAGGAGCTGCCGCGCACAGTGCGGACCGAAACCAGCCGTGTCCCAGCCCGGCGACCAGAAAAGGAACGCAGGGCCGCGCTGTCACCCGAATCCGATGCGACGCAGAACTCGACTGTGCCGCCTTGGCTGGCCGGAAAATCGACAAACCGCAGCACGTTGAACACGATCGCGGCGCGCAACTGGTTCACGTCGCTCGATTGCGCCGCTGTGGGGGCGCCAGCGGCTGCACAGACCAGACCTGCGATTAGGCCGACAGCCCGCAATTTGGCGGGAAGGGGAGAATACGACATTACGACCTCCCCTTAAAACCGGTAGCGCAGGTCGAGCGCCACGTTGCGAGGAACGGCAGAACGCGGCGCAGGATAGCTGTCGAACTGGAATTCGAACCGGCGCTCTTCGAACAGGTTTTCACCCACCAGCGATACTTCAAGGCCGTTCGGGGCCTCGTACCGCAGCCGCAGATCACCATCGAAATAGGTCGGCACTTCGCCGCCGATCAATTCGTCGACGAAGCGTACCTGCGTATTGAGCGTCACGCTGGAGCCCAACTGGAATGTGTTGCCGAACGTGACCTGATTTTCAGGCGAGCCTTCCAGTGGCAGGAAGCCGTTGAAGGGCGCGCCGGTCAGCGGGTCGTTGCCTGCCCTGCCTTCAAAATGGGAATAGCCCAGCTGGAGTTTCCACCACGGGGCAAACTGCCCCTTGACGGTTGCTTCAAGCCCCCAGGTTTCGGCCTCGCCGCGGAACTGGAACCGTGCCGTGGTGGTCAGGCTGACCGGGAAGGGGATGGTCGGAATGAAATTCGGTTGCGCCGCGATGACGGTTGGCTCAGCCAGACTGTCGTAGAAATTGTAATAACTCGCGACATCCACGCTCCACTGCGGCGCGATCTGTGTCCGGAACCCTGCCTCAAGCGCCAACAGGTTTTCAGCTTCAGCATCGGGGTTGCCAAGGAAGCTTGCGAAAATCGGGAGCGGGGTCGGGTTTCGCCGGGAATTGGGCGCAATTGCAGACAGCTGGAAATCAGCAGAGCGTTCGAAACGTGACGGCGTCCGAACCGCGCGCGTCACGGCGCCCCACAACGCAAAATCCGCGCTCGGACGATAGAACATGCGCACGCCGGGCTGGAATTCCACGCCAGTGAAGTCGTTATATTCCACCTTTGCCCCGACGGTCAGGCGCAAGGTGTCGGCAATCAGGCTGATGTCGTCCTGCAGATATCCGCTGATCCAGTAATCGGTTTCCGCCCGGTCAAGGAAGTCGACCCGCGGGTCGAGGAGCATAATCCGGTCCGAAGTGGCCCGCAGATTGAGGCCGAAATTGATGTCATGCGTTGCGTTGGGCCGCCAATTGGCACCGAAATCCAGATCGGCAATCGACCAGTCGAACGCAAAATAGCCCAGCTCCTCGCGATCGACGGAATTGTAATAGGCCTGCAGCGAGAAATCGAGCTTGTCGCTCTGCGTGCGCCGCCAGCGGCCCAGAATGCTGAATTCGTCGTAGTCGAGCAAGGTCAGCAACGGGATCGGTGTCGGATCGATCTGGGCCGGATCAATGTTGAACGTCGTCGTTTCGCGCGATCCGGTCTTGTAATCGGCCTGCAATGTGATGGCGTCGCGGGTGGTTGGCTGCCAATCGAACCGCAGGCCGAACGCGCCTCCATTCGAGACCGTGCCAAGGTCGTCGCCAGACAGCGACTGCAAGCCCTGATCGCGGCGGTAGAGGCCATTGACGCGGATTGTGGAATCCGCCGAAATCTCGTTGCTTGATGACACTTCCAGGATCTGCTCGCGCAAGCCCGCGCGCGCGCTCGCCTGCACGCCGAGCGTGTCCGCGCTGTTCTTGGTGATGATGTTGATCACACCATTCACCGCATTGGCGCCCCACAAGGTGGAACCGGGGCCACGCACGACTTCAATGCGTTCGATATCATGCAACGGGATGTTCAACTGGTCCCAAAACACCCCGGAAAGGGTGGACACATAGACCGAACGGCCATCAACCATCACCAGCAGCGAATTGGAATTGCGCCCGTTGAACCCCCGGATGGACACGGCGGTCGCACCATTGGTGACATTGCCAACCTCGACTCCGGGCACCACGCGCAGAAGGTCCGGAATCGTCGAACTGGCCGAATTGCGGATATCTTCCTGCGTGATCACATAAACGGCGGCAGCGGAATCCTGCACGTTCTGCCGCTTCTTGGCGACGGAAGTCGATTCCAGCACCAGCAAGTCTTCAAGATCCGTGCTTAGCAGATCAACATTTGCCTCCGGCATGGTTTCGGCGGTTTCCGGCTGCACCTCTGCCTGCGCGTAAACCGGCCCGCAAAAGCCGGCCAAGCACACCGATGTCATCAAGAAGATGGAAAGCTGCTTCATTGTTTTCTTGTGTTCCGATTAAGCTGCGACCCGCCGATTAGCGGGGGTTAGTTTATTCTTGATAAATTCAGGCCTACCGGGTCGGCCCGGGAAGCTGTGATGCAGCAGCTTGAGCTGTTCAAACGTGATGGGCCGCGAAAACAGAAAACCCTGCAACACATCGCAGCCCATGGACTGCAAAATCTGCATCTGCCGTTCTGTCTCCACACCTTCCGCCACCGAATGGAACCCGAGACTATTGGCGAGGCTGATGATGGTCTGCACCAGCACATAGGCTTCCGGGCGGTGCTCGATATCCTTCAACAGCGACCGGTCGATCTTCAGGCGCGACACGGGTAGCATGATGAGATTGGCGAGATTGGAATAGCCGGTCCCGAAATCATCGATCGCTATGCTCACCCCAAGGTCGGTCAGCTTGCCAAGGTTCCTGAGGTTGACCTGCGGATTGGATACGGCCGCATCTTCAGTCGCTTCGATCTGAAGCAATTGCGGCGAGCATTTCCAGCGCCCGATCACGGATCGGATGAGCGAGGGAAATTCAAGCGTCTCCAGCCGATTGGGTGAGACATTCACGGCGATCATCAGCGGGATTCCGGCCCGCTCCAGCTCGGCAATCTTGGAAACCGCGCTGTTGATCACCCATTCGTCGATGGCCGCGGTGAGATTGGACCGCTTGATCGCAGGAAAGAAATCGCACGGCGACAGCACACCCCGCTTGGGATGATTCCAGCGCAGCAGGGCTTCGGCCGAACAGATCTCCATCGTCCGGGCATCCAGCAGCGGCTGGAAATACAGCTCCAACTCGCCCCGCGCCATTGCCTCGCGGACCTCGTTCTCTTCACGCTCGGCCTCGCGCGCAGCCTCAAGCAGGGCTTCGCGGTAGAATTCGCAGCGGTTTTTGCCGAGGGTCTTGGCCTGGTACATGGCCACATCGGCCTTGCGGATCAGCTCGCGGAAATCATCGCCATGATCGGGCGCAAACGCCACCCCGATGCTGGCGCCGATCTGCACCGATTTCGAACCGAGCTGGAACGGATCCGCCAGTATTCGCAGGATGCGGTTGGCCAGTTTCTGGGCCGCATTGCCAGAGCCCGAATTGGCAACAAAGATCACGAATTCATCGCCGCCAAAGCGCGCGACCACAACATTGGTGTCAGCGCCCTCAATCTGGTCAGCAAAGTCGTGGCGCACCACCATTTTCAGGCGTTCGGCCAGCAGGACCAGCAGCTTGTCGCCCTGGCTATGCCCCAAGGCGTCATTGACTTGCTTGAAGCCATCCATGTCGATGAACATCAGGCAATGCGGCGATCCGGGCTCGCTGTTGCGCAGGCGATGTTAGACAAAGGTTTCCAGACCGGCGCGATTGTACAGCCCGGTCAGAGAATCCTTGGCCACAATCGATTGGAGCTTGGCGAATTGCTCGCTCAGGTCCGGTCCGCGGCGTCTTGTGGCGTTGTGCGCACTTGTGGGCACTTCAATGGCCCGATCAATCGCGATTCGGTCATTGGCATGGGGCGGTGCTGCGACTGGCCGTCGCCATTGCCCCGCAAGCCATCCCATTCCGGCCGCAGCTGCAATCGCAAACCATTGCGCGCGCGTGGCAATCACCATTACGGCAGATAGCAGGACAAGCGCCGCAAAGGCCGCATGGCGCATGGTCACATGACCTGCCCAGCCCCCCATTTCAGCCATATCTCGTCCAGCACCCCGTTCGTCCATCGGCTGGGCGTGGCATCAAAATCTTTAAGGGATGTTTATGGCCTCACGACGCCGTAGTGTGCCTGACCAAACTGACAAGGTTTCGCTAAGCAAACGGCGAGGCTTCGTACCTTGGCTATTGTTGCGCCCTGTCTGACGCGCCGCCCATAGGCAGGCAACCAATCGCCCATGGTCCGCCTTTTGCGAGGACGGGCGGGTTTGGCGGTCAAAGGATGTGTGGCTGGATGCCCCGCAAGGATTCGAACCTTGATTGACGGAGTCAGAGTCCGCTCTCTTACCATTAGAGGACGGGGCATTGGCCTGCCCCGGACATGGCCCGGCGGCGTCAGCAAGCGCGCTCCCTAGTTTTGTGCGCGGGCAAGGTCAAGCATGGCGTTGCTTGCTCTTGCCCCATGCTTGGGTTAGCTTGGCTTCAAGTGCTGCTCGCAAGGATGCGCGGGTAGTGAGATGAAAGTTGCAAGGCATGGCGGAAACAATCCCGCCGGACATGAATAGAAATGCTGGGAAGAAACGGGGCGGCAAGTCCGGCAAGGTAGCCGATTTCCGCTACAAACGCCCCCCTCAGCCCGATCCCAGGACAGGCGGTAGCGATGGCCGGCCCAAGGGCTCCAATAGCGACGCACGGCCGGCGAGGCGCGGGCAGCCGGGCGGCGTGCGCGCCGAGGCTGATCTTGATGCGATTGGCGCGCTGAAACCATCCACCTATGGCGAGGCCTATGCCGCTCTTGACCTTGGCACCAATAATTGCCGCCTGCTGATCGCCCGGCCATCGGGCCGCGATTTCACCGTGATCGATGCCTTCAGCCGGGTGGTGAAACTGGGCGAGGGGCTGGCGACAAGCGGGCGCTTGTCCAACCCGGCGATGGACCGCGCGCTTTCCGCGCTGTCGATCTGCGCCGACAAATTGCAGCGCCGCAATGTCCGCCTTGCGCGCTCGGTCGCGACCGAGGCGTGCCGCAGGGCCGAAAACGGGCTCGAGTTCATTGAGCGTGTGCGGCAGGAAACCGGCATCGCGCTCGACATTATCAGCGCCGAGGAAGAAGCGCGGCTGGCGGTGCTGGGCTGCCACATCCTGCTGGAGGCGGGCACCGGCCCGGCCGTGATCTTCGATATCGGCGGCGGGTCGACCGAACTGGTACTAGTCGAAGCGGGCACGGCAGAGGCCAGCCGCGTGCCGCGCATCCTTGACTGGCAAAGCGTGCCGTGGGGCGTTGTCTCGCTGACGGATACCGTGGGCCGGGGCGAAGATAGCGAGGCCGCGCGCATCGCCCGCTTTGCCCGCATGCGCCAGCTGGTCAGCGATAGTTTCGCCCCCTTCGCTACCCGGGTCGCCAATGCCGCGCGGCACGGTGATATCCGCTTGCTGGGCACCAGCGGCACTGTGACCACGCTCGCCAGCCTCTATCTTGAACTGCCAAGCTATGACCGCAAGGCGGTTGACGGTTTGATTGTCCCGGCTCCCGAAATGCGCGGGATCAGCGCGCGCCTGAGCGTGATGACGCCGTTTGAACGCGCCACGCTGCCCTGCATCGGGCAGGATCGTGCGGATCTGGTGGTCGCTGGCTGCGCGATCCTTGAGGCGATCCTTGATCTGTGGCCCGCGCGGCGGCTGGGGGTGGCAGATCGCGGCATCCGCGAAGGCATCCTTAGAAGCCTGATGGCGGCTGAGCGCCAATCCGAGCAATCGCTGAAGGCGCTGCAAAAACAAAGATCCGGGCAGAGATCCGGGCGTGCTTCGCAATGACGCGCGGCACAAAAGAGCCAAGCAAGCGGGTCAAGACCGCCAAGGGGCGGACAGCCAGCCAAGTGCGCTGGCTCGAACGCCAGCTCAATGACCCCTATGTCAAGCAAGCCAAGGCCGATGGCTATCGCAGCCGGGCGGCCTACAAGCTGATCGAACTCGATGAGCGGTTCGGGCTGCTCAAGGGTGCCGTGCGGGTGGTCGATCTGGGCATTGCGCCGGGCGGGTGGGCGCAGGTGGTGCGTGCCAAATCGCCCAAGGCCGAGGTGGTCGGGATCGACCTGCTAGAGGTCGAGCCGCTGGAGGGTGTGACGATATTCCAGATGGATTTCATGGCCGATGAAGCCCCGGCAAGGCTGGCCGAGGCCTTGGGCGGAAAGCCTGATCTGATTCTGTCCGACATGGCCGCCAACACAGTCGGCCACAAGCAGACCGATCACCTGCGCACCATGGGGCTGGTGGAAGCGGCGGCGTGGTTTGCGGCGGAGAACCTGGCACCGGGCGGTGCCTTCGTCGCGAAGGTACTGGCAGGCGGGACCGACAGCGATCTGCTGGCGCTGCTCAAGAAGCACTTCACCGCCGTCAAGCACGCCAAACCCCCGGCGAGCCGCAAGGGCTCGTCCGAGTGGTATGTCATTGCTCAGGGATTCAAGGGCTAGGTTAAGGGCCTTGCGCCACCCAACCCATGCACCAGTTACTCGGTTGCAGCGGCCGGTTCAGCCGCGGGTGCTTCCGCAGCGTCAGCGGCCGGGGCAGCAGCTTCGCCCTCTGCCGGCGCAGCGCCCGCTGCGGCGTCAGCCACGAAGGTGGGAACCGGGAGGTTTGCGCCCTTGGAATTGAGATACATCGCAATCGCCGCGCGGTCTTCTACCTTGCCAAGACCGTTAAAGCTCATCTTGGTGCCCGCGACAAAGCCCTTTGGACTCTTGAGCCAGTCATTCATCCGGTCCCAATCCCAATTGCCGCCCAGCGCCTTCAAGTCCGCGCTATAGGCAAAACCCGCCTTGGCTGCGACGGGACCGCCCATCACGCCCGCGAGGTTGGGGCCGATGCCATTGGCTCCGCCCGCGTCGACCGTGTGGCAGGTCTGGCACTTGGCGAAGGCCTTTTCGCCCGCAGCAATCAGATCGGCGGCCGGCATCGTGTTGAGAGCTTCGGCCATCGACATTTCTGCCGGAGCAACGCCTTCTTCAACTGCACCTTCGATCACATAGCCGAGCTTTTCCGGGCGCTGCGGATCATCGCCGTGGAAATATTTGCCTGACAGGATCGAAAGACCCAGGCCCAGACCGGCGGCAAACAGCACCCAGCCTGCGGCAGTGTTGAACAGATCACCGCCACCATTCTGGCCTGCGGCTTTATCTTGCGAAGAATTGTCCTGTGTCATCGAGGCAGGCCCATAGTGTCGGGCGTCCACGCGCGCAAGACTGATCGTGGCATCAATCCTTGCAAGCTTTGCAATCAGGCTTGCCGCCGCCAACGCGGGGCTATAGCAGCCAGTGCCCTATGCGATCCTTTCCCGCCCCTGCGCTTGCCATGGTTGACCAAATGCGTGCGGCTGCCGCTGCTGATCCCGCACGTGCGATTGCGTATCAGGGCGCGCCCGGGGCCAATTCGCACCGCGCGGCAGGCGAATGGGCGCCCGAGGCACTGCCGCTCCCATGCTTCAGCTTTGCCGATGCCATCGACGCGGTGAAGGATGGCCGTGCGGGCTGTGCAATGATACCCATCGATAATTCGGAAGCGGGGCGGGTCGCGGATATCCATTTTCTGCTGCCCGAAAGCGGGCTTTCGATTGTGGGGGAACATTTCCTGCGCATCAGCCATGCGCTGATGGCGATCCCCGGTGCGAAAGGTCCGTTTCAGGCGGCCTACAGCCATCCACACGCCCTTGCACAAAGCCGCGCCTTTTTGCGGACCCGCGGCATGGTGCCGCTCAGCTTTGCCGATACAGCGGGCGCGGCGGCCTATGTGGCCGAGCTCGGCGATCCGCAGGTTGCAGCGATTTCGCCGGTGCTGGCGGCGGGCCTCTATGGTCTGGAGATTGTCGAAGACAAGGTCGAAGACAGCGCCGACAACACCACGCGCTTTGTCATTCTGGCGCGCGATCCGCTCGATCCCGGACAGCTTGCGGGGCAGGCGGCAATGACGACCTTCATCTTCGAAGTGAAGAACATCCCCGCCGCGCTTTACAAGGCGCTCGGCGGATTTGCGACCAACGGGGTCAATATGACCAAGCTGGAAAGCTATCAGCAGGGCACCAGCTTTGCCGCGACCACCTTCTATGC
>JAKFWB010000542.1 GCA_021732945.1 Porphyrobacter sp. | reverse complement strand
CCCCGCTGTCGTCGCTCAACTACCGTCCGGGCGACAAAGGCGCGCGGCAGGTGTGCGAGGATCTGGGCGTGCGCTACCTGTTGCAGGGGCAGATCCGGCGTCTGGACTATCAGCTGCGCCTGCTGGTCACTCTGACCGATGGCCGCACCGATGAAACCATCTGGAGCGCGCGGTTTGCGCGGCCGATCAGCGACCTGTTCGACGTTCAGGCCGAGGTCGCAGCCGGGATTGTGGGTGCCATCGGACCGGCGATCCTCAGCCACGAACAATCACAGACGCGCAGCCAGAAAAGCGGCGTCGACTTCTGGGAAGTTTTCATCCGCGCGCGCTTCCATTTCTGGAAGGGGACGATGCAGGATTTTGACGAGGCGATTGTCTTGCTGGACAAGGCCCTGGGCCTGAAGCCTGAGGACCCTGTCGCCCTGTCGCTGCTCGCCATGGTGTATCTCAGCAAGCTGTGGAGCGGCCGCGATCCCAATCCCGCAGCGCTGTTGCAGAAGGCGGACGAAAACGCCCGCAGAGCAATCGCGTCCGACAATCGCTGCCCGGTCGCGCATCATGTGATGGGGATCGTGCTGGCGCAGCTTGGCGAACATGATCTGGCCGAAGCGGCGCAGCGCCGGTCGTTGCAATTGAACCCCAACAACGCACAGGCCAAAGGCGAGCTGGCCCGTCTGATGGCGTTTGGCGGCGGGGACGCGGAAGAGGTTATCGCGCTAGCCGACGCCGCCTTGCTGCTGAGCCCGACCGATCCGCACGACTGGCTGTGGCTGCGGTCCAAGGCGATCGCGCTGTTTCTGCACGAACGTCACGGTGAGGCGCTGGAAATGGCAAGAGCGGCCTGCACCCGGCGGCCGGATTACTTCTTCCTCCACATCCTTGTCGCAGCCTGCGCGGCCGTTGTGGGCGAAGAGGCCACCGCCCGCACCGCCTGCGAACAGGCCCGCAGCATGAGCCCCGGTTACAATGCCCGCGGGTTGAAGCTGGGCCATCCCTTCCGCCATGAACGGCACTTGCAGCGCTTCATGGCGGCATTGACACTTGCGGGTTGGGATCAGGCCGCTCCAGCAAAGGACCAAGCATGACAGACGCTTCCCCACTGCCCAAGCGCGTGGCCATTCTCGGCGGCGGCATGGCTGCGCTGACAGCGGCCTATGAAATCACCAACACCAAGAATGTCGAGGTCACAGTGCATTCGCTCGGCTGGCGCTTGGGCGGCAAATGCGCCTCTTCGCGCGGGGACCATGAACGGATCGAGGAGCACGGCATCCACGGTTTCCTTGGCAGCTATTACAACGCCAATGGTTTGCTGGCCGCAGTCTACCGCGAACTCGCCCGACCGCCCAGCGCTCCGCTGGCGACCTTTGACGCGGCCATGGTCGGCATGAATTCGTTGCAGATGTATTCCAACAATGGCGATCCGGCGACGCGGTTCAACGCCGTATTCCCGCCCAACACCCTGTTCCCGGACCCGGCCGATCCGGGCGGGATTATCG
Organism: Porphyrobacter sp.; assembly: GCA_021732945.1. GTDB lineage: Bacteria > Pseudomonadota > Alphaproteobacteria > Sphingomonadales > Sphingomonadaceae > Erythrobacter. Next base: position 10,994 of record JAKFWB010000542.1, on the reverse strand, counting down.
ATTGCGAACGGCTGATTCAGTTCGTGTTGGCTACGTTGGAGCGGATTCACGATCACTTTCCCGGCCATGTCTTTGCCGACCATCTTGATGCCCTGTGGCCAAAGGTGGCCGCCGCCCTGTCCGAGGGGAAATATCATAACACCCCGCTGGGGCAAAGCCATCCGCTGCTGGCGGTGATCGAACACGCCCTTGCCGACATGCGCGGCATTCTGCCTGCGATCATTGCCGGGCTGGAGCTGCTTGATCCCCATCTGAAGGACATCATTTCGATCATTGATTGGGCCTATACCCTGATCAAGGGCGCGCTGGTCGATGAGGTCGCGCTGAAGGGCTTCGATTATCTGGATGGGGAAAATTGGGACGCATGGCTGCTGCGCCACGGCGCGCGCCCGCAGACCGTCACGGCCCCGATTTCGCTCAACACGGTCAATCTGGCCTATCAATACCCCATCGGGGATACTGGTCACCTGCCAGCGCAAATGGGCGCTGGCGCCTATGCACACTGGTCGCTGCGCTCGCTCGCCTATTGCGGCCATGCGGTCTACGCCTTTGCCGCCGGAACCGGCGAGACGGTGATTGCGCCGCTGTACGAAGTGCTGAAGGCGCGCGGCGTGAAGTTCGCCTTTTTCAGCAAGGTGGAAGATCTGGTCCTTTCTGCCGATGCAACCCGAGTCGACAGCGTGACCATCCGCGTGCAGGCCACGCCCAAAGCAGGCCTCTATGGCTACGAGCCGCTTTTCACTCCGCCCGGTCCGCCCCTACCTTCCTGGCCGCATGAACCGCATTATGATCAGCTGAAAGAAGGCGATCAAATGAAGGGCCATGGTTATGATCTGGAAAGCTGGTGGTGCCCGTGGCAGCCAGACACGTTCCGCCACCTGAAAGCTGATGACGATTTCGATGTGCTGGTCTTCGCGCTCTCGATCGGCGCAGTGCCGCATGTATGCGGCGAGTTGGTCGCAGCCAATCCGACATGGAAGAAGATGGTCAAGGCCATCCCCACAGTGCGCACCCAGGCGTTCCAGATCTGGTTGAGCGAGACCTATACCGATCTGGGGTGGAGTCTGCCCCTGACCGGGCACGATACCGCGCTGGCCGACACCTATCAGCGTCCATTTGATGGCCATTGCGAGATGCGCCACGTGCTCAAATGGGAAAGCTGGCCCGCTGGCGAAGCGCCCAAGTCGCTGTGGTATTTCTGTGATGAGTTGCCAAGCGATCCCGATCAGCCGCCATTTTCAGATCATGACTATCCCAAGCGGATGGCCGATCAGGTGAAGGCAAACGCGGTTGCCTATCTCCAGTCCGCGATTGGCGGGTTGATGCCCAAGGCAACGGAGGAGGCACGGCATGGCCACGGCAGCGCAACCGCGCTGGACTTTGATCTGCTGGTACCCGCACAGCCCGGCATGGGCGTGCAAGCGTTTGATCGCCAGTTCTGGCGCGCGAATATTGATCCCACCGAAACCTATGTCCAATCGCCGCCGGGCAGCACCGCCGCGCGGCTGCGCCCATGGCAATCGGGATTCGCCAATCTGATTATTGCGGGCGACTGGACCTATACCGGATTGAATGTCGGCAGCGTTGAATGTGCGGTCATGAGCGGTCGTCTCGCATCATGGCGCATCACCGGATCACCTGCGTTGTCTGCCATTCCGGGCTATCCAGCGAATGAGTGAGGGGCCTGGGGGCCATCATCGGCTTTTCATCGGCTTTTCATCGGCACTTGATCGGGCGCTGGCCATGTCAGTTTCAACCTTTCTACCATAGAAGTTGGCTCATGGGTTGCCGCAGCGCTCCTGATGGGGGCAGGATGCGCGCGGCGGCTCACACTCTCACGTCGGTAAAATCTGTGCCTGAATCAGCGCCAATGGAACAGGTTTGAGATTGTGACTTAATGGGGATTTGGGCTTCGTCGTCGTACCGGGGGGGACGAAGATGAAGCCCAAATCCTCACTCTTCACATCGGCTGCCGCACCATCACATTATACGGCGCATCCGGTTCGCCAAGCTGCGTGACAAAGCCAAGCCGCTGATAGATGCGCTTGGCCGGATTGGTGGCAATGACATCAAGCGTGCACGCAAGACCACTTTCGTCAGCGACCGTGATCCACGCCCGCAGCATGGCGAGCGCCGCGCCGCTGCTGCGATGATCGGGGTGGACGGCAATATCAACGCCATGGCTTATGCCGGGTGCTTGCCAATCAATAATGATGCGCGCGATCGGCGCGTCTGCTTGCATCACGACCCGCCGCATCGCGTGGGGGCGAGTGGCGCGAAAGCTGTCGTCCTGACTGGCAAACTGCACATCCAGCAAAGCTTCGGGAAGAAGGTCGCGCAACGACGAGCAGGCGATCATCAGGTCGCGCAGAGCGGGCCGGTCCAACGGCGTTTCGGGCGCGATTGCGAGCTGCGGCGCGCGCCTTACGAACGCAGCGTCAAACGCCAGAGCTGCTGCATCAGGGTCGATCATATACACTGAGTTTAAACTGCGGAATGGCGACAGCAAATCGCATATTGTCAGCTTGTCCGTTCAGCCAGATGGGGTATTTGAAGGATATGAGCACTCAAGAAATTGTCCCGCGCCCGATCCATCTGCACGAGTTTGAGCCCATGGTTGGGCAAGTGCTTCTGGCGGAATGCCAGCCGCGCCCGGCGGAACTGGTGCTGGTTGAGGCGCGTCCCGCGAGGCACCCCAGCGTGATCGAGCGGATGCCCTTCACCCTGATCTTTCGCAGCAAGCCAGAGGTGCAGCTGGTTGAAGCCGCTTACAAATTGCGCTGCGGCGAATTCGGGCCGGAACTGGTATATATCATCCCGATCGGCCCGTTGGCCGGAAATGTTCCCGGCAACTACTATCAGGCCGTTTTTAACTGAAAGTGATGGCCCGGGCCGACGCTGTTGCATCGGCCCGGACCAATCAATCAGGTCAAGGATGCGACGGGAAGATACCCTGCATCGCGATGCACACCGTCACCGCTTGGTAGGGCTACAGGATCGAGAACGGCAGACTACCGCCAGTGTTGCCAACCACGATCGAACCGGCCAAGTTGAGCCCAAGCGCAATGGTCGCCGTGTTGGGGGCCGGCACAAAGATTTCCGGCACGGCAGTCCCCACACTGTCAACCCCGCGGCCAAATATCGCACCGGCTGTGGGTGACTGGTCCGTCGCCTTGACGTCAGCCGCGTTGAATCCATTGGGATTGTTCGCCACGGGATGACTGTGTGCGGGCATTTCGTTGACGGTCAATGTGTGGTTCTCAGTGCCAGCCTTCTGCCCGAGCGCATAGAAGCTCAAGCCAGCGCCTTGGCCCGTGCCAACCAACGAGCGCCCCTGCAAGTCCGGCAAGCCGAAGGTGCTAACCCCGTCTCCGCCAAAAGAGGTGCCAAGCAGCGCAAAAAGCGCAGAATTCTGCGAGATCGACAGCAGCTGACCGTTACAAGACGCGTAGTTTTGCGGCACAAAACTCCAGCCGCCCTGAATGATCTGACCAAGAAATGGATCTGACATGATAAATTCCCCCCACATGCGCAACAATTGCGCAATACACATGCACAAAGGCCGACGCCTCGCGGCTGGCGATAACAGCAACCGTGAATATGGAAGTAGTTTGCGACCGCCTCCGTGCAGGTAATAAAGTGCGCGTCACGGGGCTCTTTGTCAATGCGTTTAGAGCCTTCTGAAGCGCTCCGACCAGATCAGGAAAGGCGTGGCATGCAACGCAGTCAGCGCCTTTCCTGCCGCCTCATCTTGCACCGATACCTTGAACCATCACGCGAACAGTCTTGAGCGCGATCAGCAGATCAAGCCACAGCGAAAGATTCTTGATGTAGTAGAAATCATAGCGCAACTTATCGAGCACATCCGACACGTCTGTCACGTGCCCCTGATTGACTTGCGCCCAGCCAGTGATGCCGGGCCGGACAATATGCCGATAGGGATAGAACGGCAATTCGGCATCGTACCACGCCGAAAGCTGGCAGGCTTCCGGGCGCGGGCCGATGAGGCTCATTTGCCCGCGCAGCACGTTGAAGACCTGCGGCAGTTCGTCGAGACGCGTTGTTCTCAACACCCGGCCAATCCGCGTGATGCGATCATCGTCGGACTTGGTCATGGCATCGTCCCGCATATCCGCCGCCGGCTCGCTGCTGGCGCGGTCGCGCATGGTCCGGAACTTGATCATTCGGAAGGTCCGCCCCTGATACCCCATCCGCTCCTGAATAAAGAACGCATTTCCCGGCGAATCGAGTTTGATCAGAATGCTGATCACCGCAAACACCGGGATGCAAAGCGGGATCAGGACAAGCGTGCCAATGATGTCGATGGCCCGCTTCAGCGAGGTGTAGGAAATGTTCGGATTCAACGAACCAAGATCGTTCTCGCTAAGGTGCGAAATCTTGACCTGTCCTGACTGCATTTCGGCAATCTGGCGGAAGTGATAGACCGGTATCCGCGCAAGCGCCGCCTTCGCAAACAGGCGTTCAGCTTGCTTGGAATGCGGGTGGTGAAGATCGGCGACGATAGCCCATTCGCGCCACCCGGTCTCGATCAGCCGCTCAAGTTCCTTGAGCGAGGGTGCTTTGCGAAACTTGCTGTTGAGCTCGATTTCCGCAGCCCGGCCACCAGCCACCACCAGATGCGGCTTGGCCAAGCGCCGCGTGTAGACCGCGGCAAGGAAACTGGCTGCCACCGCGCTCACCGCACCGGTGGTGAAAAAGGAACCCGAATAAGGGACCCGCAGCAGCGCCACCAAGGACAACACGGCCGCAAACACGATCAGATTGACCGGCAAGACATAGGATAAGGTGCCGCGCGTTGGCATGGTCTTTCAACTGGAAGAGAATGTACCACGAAAGCACGATTGAAGCGATCAACGCCAACGAGGTCTCTTCGAAAGCTTCGGTGAAGAAAGTGCGACCGAGCGCGGACCACAGGATCAAAGCCGGAGCCAGCCCGATTGCCAGCAGAAGCGGAAGCTCCAGCCGTTTGAGCCAGGCAGCGCTGCGATGTGTGGGAGCCGCAGCGTAATCGGGCTTTTCCCCTTGATCGACTGAAGCTTGCACTTCTGGATCGGCAGACGCAGGAGCAGGAGCCAACGCCAGCTCAGCGCCGCCAATTGGGCGATCGGGATGGATCGTCTGACGCGCTGCGACGCCCGGCTCACCTGGTTCAACGACAGCATCCGAACTCGATAAGAAGTCGGGCAGGTTCTTAACGGATGTGGCAGTCATTTCGCGGTCCTGCCGGGCAGCGCTAATGGCGCCTCTTTCGTACCGGTCATCCCACTCCCCCCTTCGGAACGAGCGATCCGCTCGTCATTCATCGCCCCTTAGCCCCAAAGAGCCGATTGTGAAATCGATTAGTGGTTCCTTAAGCAACTGCTCTGGCCGCGACATTGGCGCGTGCTGTCCTGCGCCTCTCCAACCAGCGAGGGCGCTGCCTTGAAGCGATCACCGCCCCGGCGCGCAGGGTTGCCGAGCCGTAAGAGGCCCTACTCTGCACGAACCGTCTGGCCTGTGTCCCGCTTGATCCCTATGGGGCTTCGTCATGAACGACGATATTCAGATCGGCATTGAAGGCATCTCGCCGGACCTGCTTGCCGCCTATCGCGAGTTTGGCCTCGACCGGACAAGCCAGGGTGCGGAAGGGATCGAGTGGACCTTCGGCGCAGGGGCTGCCGCTTGCCTTCCCTTCTGCGTCGCCCGCAAAGACGAACGGATCATCGGACTGTCGGCCAATATCGCCGCGCGCATGAAACTAGGGGCGGAAGAGGGAACCGCCTTTCAAGCGGTCGATTCCTTCGTTTCGGAAGAAGCCCGGGGCAAACGCCTTTTTTCGCGATTGGCGACGCGGTTTGCCGATGCCGCTGGCGAAGCGGGGGTCGATGCAACCTGGGGTTTCCCCAATGCCAACGCCGCGCCGGCCTGGTTCGGTGGCCTTGGCTGGCAGAATTTCGGGCAAGTGCCTTTCCTCGTTCGCCCGCTCAATGCCTCATACTTCCTCGGAAGGCTTGGCCTTCCCGGTGGGTTTCGTCTGGCGCGCGGCAAGACCATTCCAAGCGTCGCGCTGCAAGCATTCGGGCAGGAAACAGATGAGCTTTGGGCGCGATTCAGCCAGGCCATCGGATGCACCATTGTTCGCGACGCCGAGGCTTTGAACCGGCGGATTTTCGGCGCGCCACATCGCGACGCTTACCGGGTCAGCATGTATGGTGAAGGGGACGATCGCGCGCTGGTGATCACCCGGATGCAGGACAAGCACGGCGCGCGCATTGCTTATGTCGTCGAAGCGATGGGCGGTCGTGCTTTGGGCCCGTTGCTGCAATCGGAAATGATCCACTTGGCGCGTGAGGGCGCGCAGATTGCGCTGGCGTGGAGCTTTCCATGGTCCCCCAATAACCGGGCTTTCCGCAAGACAGGTTTCCTCTCGCTACCCGAGCGCTTCAGGCCGGTTGAGATCAATTTCGGCGCGCGCGCGCTGACCCCGCGCGGCCAAGCCGCCGAGGTGCGCGAAAACTGGTACATCAGTTATCTGGATTCAGATGGCATATGACCGGCGCGGCGATCATTTCACTCGATTGTGAGGGCCGTTGGGGCGTCGCCGATCACCTGACGCCTGAGACGGCTTCGGGGCTGACCGATGCCCGCCTGCGCATGGCCTACCGCGACCTGATTCGCCTGCTTGCCGATGTGCAGATCCATGCAACCTTTGCCTTCGTGGGCCTTTTCACGCGCCCGGCTTCACGCGAAACGACCGAACTCGTTCGAGAGCGCGCAGCAGTGCTGCCCTATCTCACGCGCGCCGCCGCAGGCCTTACCGACGCAGAAGAGGGTTGGATCGGCGATTGGGCCTTGGACATGGCCGGTGAGCAAGGGCATGAGATCGCCTTTCACGGCACGACCCACGTTCCCTGGCCCGACCTTTCACGCGAGCAGGCGAGATGGGAAATGGAACAGGTGTGGCCCGAACATCGGCAAACCATGGTGTTCCCTCGCAACCAGATCGCGCATGTCGATGTGCTGGAGGAATTCGGCTGCAAAGCCTTTCGCGGCGCCCGTGAATATCCGACGCGTGCCCAATCGCTCCTGTCCGAATTCGACTGCCGCGTGCCGTCACAGCAGATGCCGGGCCAGGCTGAAGCCACTCCGGTGGAGATTCCATCGGGTGTGTTCATCAATTGGCGCAGCGGACTGCGCAAATTGGTTCCACCCCAGATAACGCGGCTGCGCGCCCGCAATCTGCTGAACCATGCGGCCAAGACAGGCGGCGTCGCGCATTTCTGGCTGCATCCAGAAAACGTGGCGACGGCGCCTGCGACCATGACGAATGTGTCAGCGATCGTGGAGGAAATCGTGCGATTCCGCGATGCCGGGCAGATCCGCGTTGAGACCCAGCTTTCGATGCTGGGGGGATAGATGCACCAACGGGTTTACGTTTGGCCGCAACCGTCAGGTTGCTCAATCACTGCGACCGTGCGTGAGCGCGCCGATGACTTCGCGGTAAGCGGCAATGACAAGGGCCTGATCATACTCGCGCGCCATCTTGGCATGGCCGGCCCGCCCCATTGCGGCATGGACCTCCGGTGGCAGCGCGAGAAAGCGCTCGATAGCTTCGGCAAGGCTCTGCGCATCACGCGCCTTGCACAGGAAGCCCGACGCGTCCCGGTCGATGACGGCGCGGCACCCGGGAACGTCGGTGGCGATTACCGGGCGGGACATTGCAGCCGCCTCGATCAGGGTGCGCGGCGCGCCTTCACGGTAGGAGGGCAAGACCACGCAAGATGCAGCAGCGATGCTGGGACGCACATCATCGGTGATGCCGAGATATTCGACCACCCCCTCAGCCACCCACGCATCGACCATCGCCGCGTCGATAGCGGTGCGATTTTGCGGACCGAGTGCGCCCAGCAACTGGAACCGCGCCGCAGGATAGCGCGCCTTGATGATCCGTGCGGCTTCAACGAATTCGAGCACGCCCTTGTCGCGCAGCAGCCGGGCCACCATCAGGAAAATCGGCGGGCCAGCCGGGTCGGGCATGGGCACGGGCGCAAAGTGTTCAAGATCGATGCCAGACCCCGGCAGCAGCCGCGATTGCTGTTCGCGGATAATGCGGTGGCCGACAAACAGATCGCGATCATCAGCGTTCTGGAAGAAGACGCAAGGCAAGGACGCAAAGGCGCGCCGGTAGAGCTGCACCGTCACCTGCTCCAGCAACTTGCCAGACAGGAAGGCCGTGCCAAGTCCGGTGACGTTGGGCACGAAAGGCACGCCTGCCGCCAGCGCGGGCCGCGCGCCGAAGACGTTGTTTTTGATGGTATAGCTCAGCACGATATCGGGCGCCAAAGTGCGGAAGGCCTGCGCAAACCGGCGTTGGAGCAGCAAGTCCTCAACCGGATTGAGACCGGCAACGCTCATCGGCAAGGCGCATACCTTGCAGCCCAGTTCTTCCAGGCGGGCACTGGTCTCGTCCGCAGGGGCAAGAATTGTGACGCGGTGGCCATCGGCAAGCAGCGCCTCGACCAATGGCTTGCGGAAGTTCCAGATATTCCACGCCGCATTGACTGTCATCAGAACGTTGATGGCTTTGTTCTCCAGCGTCGCGCAGTGCCGCGAGCGGGCTTCTTTATCCGTTACGCGATGAAAGAAAAGGGCGAGGCAAGCCCTTCCTGCAAGCCCTGCCCCAACCACTTTGGTGCGGCATTCCGATGACAGCCGCAGCGGTGTTCCAAACGCTTGTAAAGACGGCTGCGGTTTTGATCGCGGCGGTGGTCGTCTATTTTGCCTTCATCTTCGAAGGCCCCTTTCCCGATCATCCCGCCTTGCAAGGGAAGAATGACCTTGCGCTGCATGCGATCGCCTTTGCCGCCTTGTCGATCCCGTTGCTCTTGCTGGATTCTTGGAAGCGCAACGCAGCGTTATTAGTGCTGTTTGCCGGGGGAATTGAGATTGTGCAGCTGTTTCAACCGCGCCGTAGCGCCGATTTGAGTGATTTTGCAGGCAGCGTCGCTGGAATTGCGCTAGCGGCGCTCCTCGTCCTGGCGCTGCGAGGAATCGCATGGCTGGTAACATCGAACAAGGAACAGATTGATGAGTGACGCCGCCGCACCGACCATTGCGGTCATCGGGCTGGGCTATGTCGGCCTTCCGCTGGCCGCAGAGTTTGGCAAGCACCGCGCTGTGATCGGCTTTGATATTAGCGCCGAGCGCATTGCCGAGCTTTCCGCAGGGCGTGACCGGACCGGTGAGCTTACGCCCGATCAGCTTGCGCAAGCCCGGTACCTCAAACTGACCGCAGACCCAGCCGATCTGGCGGCAGCTGGGATTTTCATTGTCACCGTGCCAACGCCGATTGACGCGCACAAGCGGCCTGACCTCACCCCGCTGCTGAAAGCAACCGAAACCGTTGGCCGGGCGATCAAGCCGGGCAGCATTGTGATCTACGAATCCACCGTCTATCCCGGTGCGACCGAAGAGGATTGCGTGCCCCTGCTCGAACGCGTCTCGGGCCTCACTTTTAATGTCGATTTCTTCTGCGGTTACAGCCCGGAGCGGATCAATCCGGGTGACAAGAAGCACGGCCTGACCAGCATCTGCAAGGTCACCTCAGGCTCCACGCCCGAAATCGCTGACACTGTCGATGCTCTCTATGCCAGCATCATCACCGCCGGAACCTACAAGGCGGAGAGCATCCGCGTGGCTGAGGCTGCCAAGGTGATCGAGAACACCCAGCGTGATCTCAACATTGCGTTGATCAACGAGTTGGCGATCATCTTCGGGCGCATGGATATCGACACGGATGCGGTGCTGCGCGCGGCTGGCACCAAGTGGAACTTCCTCCCCTTCCGGCCAGGTCTGGTTGGCGGGCACTGCATCGGCGTTGATCCCTATTACCTGACCCACAAGGCCGAGGCGCTGGGTTATCATCCGCAGGTAATTCTGGCCGGGCGGCGGATTAACGACGGGATGGGCGCCTATGCCGCGCGTGAGCTGGTCAAGGCGATGCTCAAGCGGCGGATTCATGTTGGCGGCGCGCGCATCCTGATGCTGGGATTGACCTTCAAGGAAGACTGCCCCGATTTGCGCAACACCCGCGTGGTCGACATGATTGGCGAGCTGCGCGATTACGGCGCTGTGGTCGATATCCACGACCCGCTGTGCGATCCGGTGGAAGCCCACCACGAATATGCGCTCGACCTGATCGCCGATCCCGAAGTGAGAACTTACGACGCGGTCGTGCTCGCGGTGGCGCATGAGCCGTTCCGCAATGCTGGCGCCGCCGCGATCAGGGCTTACGGGGCGCAGCAAAGCGTCTTCTTCGATCTCAAGAGTGTCTTCGGTCGTGAAGACAGCGATTTGCGGATCTGAAGACTGTTGTCAGCCCTACCCCTTCGTAAGGAGTTTTTGCGCGCTCTCAGCGGCAGTACCGGGATCTACATCTTCGGTACGGCGATGGGGTTCCTCGTCGGCGTTCAGCTGGCGCGGGGCCTTGGGGTCGCAGGCTATGGGCTCTACGGGTCGGCGATGGCGGCCGCGACACTTGGAGCGACCTTTGCGTCGGGCGGGTTGAAGCTGCACGCGACCAGAGACCTGGCCGCTTACAGGGCGCAGGGCGACCACCCAAGCGGGGCGCGGCTCATCGCCTGGTCCTTCCGATACGTCCTGATGCTTGGCGTGGTCGCAGCGTTGGCGGCGGGAGCCTATGTCGTGTGGGGCCTGAAAGCATCGGCTGACCTTGCGGTTTCGACCATGGTGGTAACCGCATTCATGGCGCTGTTGGCCCTTGTCGGCGCGATCCTGTGCGGGGCTGATCGGCTGGTGCTGGGTCAGGCGCTGGATACCGCCATTCGGCCCACGGCCTATGCCGTGCTGCTTGGGATAGCCATGCTGACGTTCGGACAAATAGATCCGGGCATGGCGATGATCCTGACCGTCGCGGCCATTTTGCTGACGCTCCTCTTCAGATGGCAGACGGTGTGGCGCTTGTGGCGCGTTCC
>JAKFWB010000473.1 GCA_021732945.1 Porphyrobacter sp. | reverse complement strand
GGCGAATGGCGGCAGGTTCACCGATACGATCAGCGGCCTTGCACTCAAGATTGCGAAGGTGACTGATCAGTGCCGCGCTGTTCCCGGCAGGAATTGTCCGCAGCGAAGGCTTCGCCGCTCCTGGCGACAGCGACGCAACAAGCCAGTTGCGCTTGCTGAGCTCAACGCTGACAATGACAGAAGTCTTGGGGCAGTAATCTGACGACGAGTTCTCCATGTAGCGTTCTCCGTAGGGTTTGACGGAACAACGGCATAGCCGATCCGGCCTGCATAGGATCTATTATGACCTGAACCTCGAGTACGGGTCCGAAGATCCGGCCGATGCGTCGATCACCGCGCGCGTGGTGACGATCATGCTTGCCTCGGAGTACTGACAATGCCCAAGCTCAGGCCAGCCCAAAAAGCCCATCTGCAGGCCGCCAAGGACGCAGTGAATGCGCTTCGCGACGCACGAACCTTCGCACGCAAAGCAGACTCTCCGAAAACCCTCGCGGCAATCCAAACGGCCATCAAGAGTGCCGAAGGAGCGGTTCGACACGCAAAGCGGCGACACGCGCGTACAAACGCGAATGCCTGATTAACTCAACTCCTCCACCACGGCCCCTGTCAGCACTTAGTCCATAACACATAGGTGATACTCAATGAGCAGACGCGAAGTCCCCATCAACAAAAGGAGCCCCCACATCTCACGAGTGGTCGTCGGTGGTCTGAGCCCGAAGTTTCTACCATCTACGAGTAGAGCCTTGGGCCGTTTTGATGCCCGTCGCTGGGCGTGATGGCAACAACCGTATTGGGGGCATGCCCCCAATACGGTTTGCCGTTCGATCCAGCCCCGATCTCGGCCGGGGTTTTGTTCCCGAGGCTCGAGTGGGGCCGGAAGTGGTTGTAGTCGTGCCGCCAGGCTTCCAGCTCCTGACGGGCATGGGCGAGGCTGGTGAAGATCGTCTCGTTCAAGAACTCGTCCCTGAGACGCGCATTGAAGCTCTCGATGAACCCGTTCTGGTAGGGCTTGCCCGGCGCGATGTAGTGCCACTCGACATTGCGCTCCTTCGACCAGCGCAGGATCGCCATGCTGGTCAGTTCGGTGCCGTTATCGCTGACGATCGTATGCGGCCGCGCCATCCTCTCGAACACAGCTGCATCGAGTTCACGCCCTACCCGCGCACCAGAGATCGACGTGTCGGCGATCAGGCGCACGCACTCCCGGCTGTAGTCATCGACCACGGCAAAGATGCGGAACCTACGGCCGCAGGCGAAGGCATCCGATACGAAGTCCAGGCTCCAGCGCTGGTTGGGGCTATGCGGGACCGTCATCGGTGCCCGCGTGCCCAAGGCCCGCTTGCGCCCGCCACGACGGCGCACCTGCAGCCGCTCCTCGCGATAGAGCCGCCGGAACTTCTTATGGTTCATGGCCCAGCCTTCCCGGCATAGCAGCCAATGCAGACGCCGGTAGCCGAACCGACGACGCTGACTGGCCAGATCCCTAATGCGCTCGCGCGCCTTCGCATCGTCGGGCCGACGACTGACGCAGCGCACCATGGTCCGGTCCGCGCCCAGCACCGCGCAGGCACGACGCTGGCTCACCTCGAAGACCTCCTGGAGATGAGCCACCGCCTGCCGCCTGGCACCGGGCGCTAGAATTTTTTTGCGCTGATCTCCTTGAGCATGGCGTTGTCGAGCATCGAGTCCGCCAGCAGCTTCTTCAGCCGCTCGTTCTCCTGCTCCAGCTGGCGCAGCCGACGGGCATCGGACACCTCCAGCCCGCCATACTTGGACTTCCACTTGTAAAAGGTCGCCGAGCTGATCCCGTGACGGCGGCACACGTCCGCTGTCGCCATCCCCGCTTCCTGCTCCTTCAACACAGCGATGATCTGCTCCTCGCTGAACCTGCTCCGCTTCATCCGTCCGTCTCCTTGTCAGGGCCGGACTCTACTTATCAATGGAGGAAATCTAGGGGCTCAGACCATCGGCTATGACCGCCCCCTCGGAACCTTCTTTGCGCAGGCCATCGCCATCGATGCGGACGGCGAAGAAAACTGCGTGATCTGGCAGGGCACATATCCAGGCGAACTGCCGACCCCGCGCAGCGCGATCGCGCTGATCGAGGACTACTGCGATGTGCCCGAAGACCTTGCAAGGCAACTGGAGACCGATCGCCTTGCCACCCTCGCGCAGGCTGATGGCCCGAACCAGCAAGCCGCAAAGCGCGCCCTCATCATCGGCGAGGCCGAACCACCCCGGCCAAAGCCGGGCAGTTAAAGGGGAGGGGGAGGGGGCTTTCGATCCAACATAGGATCGAAGGAGAACTCCCATGCCCATTATCATCGATATCGGCGTTGCGCCGGCGAACGAAGACTGTGCGCAGCTCGGCATCACCCCCGACTTTGGCGCAGCAAACCGCCTCGAGGTGCTTGCCTACCGCGCGGCCATCATCGCCGTTCATGGCACGCCGCCCAATGGCTGCCGTTTGCAGCCGAAAAGCAGCCACCACGATTTCGGCAGCTATTGCTCGCTGACGCTGATCGTCTCGGACGAGGCCTCTGTCAGCGCCGCACATGCCTACATAACAGCCGTCGAAAGCGGTCTTGGCAACTGGACCGAGGCCGCGATGGCGCCTCCCATCACCTACCGCGAAGGCATCGCGCGCTGGCACAAGCGTACCGCATCTGACGTCGTGTTCGGCGTGCTGATGAGCACGCGGCCCGATGATGACGGCCACTTCCGCATCCCGGCTTTCGCAACCATCCACGGCAACCTCTCGGCGGCCTACAAGGCCGAGGCCACCCGCTTTGCCGCTCTTCAGGGAGAACTCGCATGACGACGACTGTGCAATCCAACCGTGAACCTATCGGGCGCGAAAAGGCCCCCAAGCTGATGCTTGCTGCGATCTGCGCCTGCGCGAAACTGCACGGCATCGCGACCATCACCATCAGCTATGACGGGAGCGGCGACGACGGCGCCATCGACGCAGTGACCCTGACGGGCCCTCGCGGTGAAGAAGGCCAACCGGCACCCGAAATCGCGATGCCCGACGTGCCATGTTCGACATGGACGGTGCCATACCGCGGCGACGCTGTCGCGATTGAGTCGACCTTCGAAAGCGCGCTCGATGATCTCGGCTATGAACTGATCGCGCAGAACCACGCCGGGTGGGAAAACGGCGAGGGTGCGTTTGGAGAGGTGATCATCGATGTCGAGGCCGGCCGTGCCACACACGACCACAACACGCGCTATGTCTCCTACGGCAGCACCGCCTATGAATGGGAGTGCTAAGCCATGTCCCACTGCTACTATCACGCGGTCTCATCGGTGAAGCGCTGGGGTGGGTGCGTCGGCGACTACCGGCCGCTTCACGACTGGTTCGACCAGTCCAAGGCGATCATCGCTGACCCGCGCCACCGCGCGCTGCGGCACCATGCCGAAGGGATCTTCATGCTCGAAGCACTGTTCGGGCAGACCATAAAAAACAGCGACGGGCGCATCGTTCCGGTTCGCCTCATCGGCGAACAACATGTGCTGGAGGATCTCGGCCATATCCCGTCGTTCGCTGACTGGGCCCGCGCCATCCGTCCCGAAGCGTGGATGCTGCGCGGCAATCCCAAAGGTTCGCCGGGGCTTGATCCGTCGGTGACTGACCCAAGCGGCAAGGAGTTGCACCATGCTGACTGACAGCGAACGCTTCGCCTTCGTGCCCTACCGGATCCATGGCTTCGAAACGAGCGGCAACGCTTACGACGCCGTTCAAACCGATGATCGCATCGCGACCGGCGATTTGCTGCCGGTGATGGACGAGGCCGTCGTCGGCGTTGCCATGACATGGCCCTTTGCGGTGACGGCCGAAGCAGGTCACCTGCATCAGGTAGCCCCGAAGTCCGGCGACACCTTCGACCAGCTTGCCACCTCGCTCGGCGTCGAACCTGCTTCAATGTTGAGGGCCGTCACTCTCGCGCGCAAACTCGGCTTTGCGATCGAGCCCACGCTCGAATTGCTCATGGCGCCCTGATCAGCCAATCCAAGGACAACTCCAATGGCCAACAATTACATCCATGCCGCATTCGCGGTAACCGTCACAGCGTCCGAAGCCGCGCTGATCGCCGCAGCGGAAACCGCCATCGATGCGATCGAGGAGGATCTTCAAGGTGAAGGCCGTCGCGAGGCATACAAGGCGCTTGGGCCGGAATTTGCCAATGCCTTTCCGCCGATCAGCGACGACCCGTTCTCCGGTTTCATACCGATCTTCCCGGACAAAGACTTCCCCTGCCTTGATGCCACGATTACCATCGAAGACGGCCAAGATCACACCACCAAGGTTGTGACGTTCTCGGGCGACCAATTCGGCATCGAACAGGTGGCGAACCTACTCTTCGCCTGTGCGAAATCGGCGCTGCCGATCGGTTTCGAATACGCTTACACCTGCGACAAGCTACGCAATGACGAATTCGGCGGCGGCGCGGTCATCATCAAGGCTGACGCGATCAACTATCACAGCACGCACGCCATCGTCACCAATGCACTCTCAACTAAACAACCTGCTGAGACCACGCGCCTTGTGCTCACGACCCGCGATGCGGAGCATGGCCTGCTGTTTTGGAACAACGAAGCCGGATTCGGCAATTTCGCTTCAGCGACGCTCTTCACCGAAAACGAAGCTGCCAATTTCGATGTCCCCATCGCATTTGACGAACCCGAGTGGCTCGCGTGCCCGGCAGGCATGCCATGAGTTCCCTGAACGCATTGCGGGCCCGCAATTCACCGATACACCCGACAATCGCATTGCCGCCCACGATCGAGCACGCCATCCGCGCGGGAGCCTGGCTCGTCTTCAACCTGTCCGGCGGCAAGGATTCCTCAGCGGCACTCTTTGCCGCGATGCCAGTGCTCGATGCGCTCGGCCACCCGCGTGAACGGCGCATTGCCATCCATGCCGACCTCGGCAGAGCCGAATGGGACAGCACCGCAGAAACAGTAGCAACCATCGCTGCACTAGCCAGCATCACGCTCACGATCCGCCGCCGCCAGAGCGGTGACCTGTTCGACCGTTGGCACCAGCGTTTCGAGGCCGGTAAGGCACGCTACGAAGAGCTCTCGACCTATAATCTGATAGGACCCTGGTCGTCGGCATCGCTCCGCTTCTGTACTTCAGAGCAAAAGGCACAGGTGATCGGTCCTTATCTCGCCAGGCAGCTGGCAGGCGAGACCATCATCCAGGTCATCGGGATCCGCCGTGACGAAAGCAGCGCGCGAGCCGCAGCGCCGGACTGGAAACGCGACACTCGCTTTGCAGCCGACGGAAATCGCGCAGGCACCAAGATGATGATCTGGCATCCGGTCATCGACTGGTCGACCGCCGATGTGTTCGCCTTTCACGAGACGCACGGCATCCCACTGCATGAAGCGTACACGCGCCATGGGTCGAGCCGCTTGTCCTGCAGATACTGTGTCCTGCAATCGCTCGCCGACCAGCAAGCCGCCGCATCCTGCCCTTCAAACCAAGAGGCCTTCATCCATCTGGTCGCGCTCGAAGCCCGCTCGACATTCTCGTTCCAACCCGGTCGCTGGCTTGCCGACAGCGCACCGCACCTTCTGCCGGCAAGCCTCGCCAGCGATATCGAGCGCGCCAAGCACGATGCGATGCGCCGACGACAGCTCGAATCCGGCATGCCATCCGACCTGCGTTTCCAGCGCGGTTGGCCGCCACGCATCCCCACAACCAGCGAGGCCTCTCTCATCGCAGCAGCCCGAGCGCCGATCCTGCGCAGGCACGAGCTTTTCGACCGGTATCCCGACGGGTCTGCCGTGAAAGCCCGGTTTGCCGAACTCGTCGCCCGCCGCGCTCCCGCAACCGGCGGGCAGCCACGGCCGCATGAGGCACGGCCATGAGCTCATCGCCAGAATATGCCCGCATGATCGCTGCACGCGATGCGACCGATGCCCGCCTCCGGGAACTTGACCGGCGCCTGCGTCATGACGCCAACGCCGCCGTCAACTCACCCGCCGTGCATCGCGGTGACAGCGCATGGCGCAAAAGCGACGAGGCAGCCTACCAGGCCGCTCTGGCCGAGCTGCGGTACCGAAACCGCAACGACATCGGGGCGCTCACAGCCAAACTGGACCGCCAGCAAGCAGCGATCCGCGCACACCTCACGCGCAACGGAAGCTAGCCGCCGGAAGCCGTCCGCGGCGACGCCGCAACCGGCGACAACGTCCGTCCCCGAAAAGGACAAATCGGCAGGTCCTGAAACAAGACCTTGCACTGCAATCGTTTTTAGATTCAAACCCTCTAATCTGAAGGGGCGCATCATGGAGATCGTGTATCACTTCGACACGGCAAGCGCAGCCCTGCGCGCCTGCGACAACGGCGATGTCATCGCCGGGTCGGTACTGATCATAGCACCCGACTGCATCGTCGGACTTGCAAGCAATCCGCCCCGAGCCATCACTGCCCGTACAGGACCGTTCAAACCCTTTTTCGGGACGACGCGCAGAGCCATCCTTACCGAAAGCCATCATAGCGCACGGCAAATCCGCGCTGCAGTGGACGAAGCCTACCGACACGGGTTCCCGGTACCAGAGGCACTTGCCGATTTTGCTACGCTCCGATCAGAAATGTCGGCCTGTGCCCGCGAATACCGCCTGACCAGCGACGAAGTCCTTGCACTGGTCGAAGCCTGTGAAGCGCGCTCGACCGAATTCTGGAAAACGCTCGGCCAGGCCGGGGCCGATTCCAGCGCGGCCCGTATCCTTCAGGCCGGCATCAACAATCTCTCGGCCGCACGCCGCAAGCTGCTCGACCGGCCCCTGTAAGGGTCTGAACATCGGCCACGCTAAACGGGATGATGGGCCATCCCGAAGCGCTGAAAGACCGTGAGCTCCCAGGGCAGCCAGATAACGGCGACAAATGTCACAAGAAACACGACGGCAGCCTCAGATGTCAAAACCAGCAGCAAGCCTGCAACAGCAGGCACCCAGAGCATCAGAAGCGGAAACCGAAGATCGATCATCTCAGTGATCTTTTTGACCACGCTAACGGTCCAACGAGGCGATAGGCGATCGTCAGAGACGCCGTCGAATGAATGGTCTGACCGAACCACGCGACGATCAGAACCGGAAAGCCCCTCAATAACAGGCAATCGCCCAGATCCCCTTTCCTGACTGCGCGCCAACTCTTCCGCATTCCGCCGACACTGCGCCGCCATAGCCTGCTCGATTTCGCCAGCCCTGCGTTCACGCTCCGCCCGCTCCTGCGCCGCGCGTGCATCCTGCCACGCCGCATACCTTTCGCGCGCGACCCTTTCCTGGGCTTCATAGATCGCGCGCCGTCTATTCAGATCGTCCCACTCCTCGGGCGTTACACGGCCGCTCGCATGAAGGAACCAGCGCATCTTGCGCTGCGCCTTCGTCACCATCTGCATAGCACGGTTGTGCGTCACGCCGAAGACTTCGCCGATCTCGGCGAAGGTCATGGGGCCGTCGCCACCGGCGCGGCATAATCCATATCGCAGGCGGATCGCACGCTCCAGACGTGGGGGCAGTGACAAAAGTGCAGCGTTGAGCCGGTCGCGATCAGCGAAGCTCTCATCCATTTCGACGGTGGCATCTTCGAGTTCTGAAAGCGCCTCGATCCCATGTACCAGGCGCTCCACTACGTAGTGGTCGTCATCCACCACCGATCGTCGCCGCCCCATACGATCAGCACTCTTGAATCGGCGCAGATGACGCTCGATGGCGACGACCGACCCATGACAACCGCAGGCATACTGAGCGCTGTGACATGAGGATCAGCCAGTGCTCATATCATAGTTGATCCTGCAATATTCCTCGCCATCAGGGTGTTCGTACCAGTCGAACCAAAACTCGCCTGACGCAAGCGCCTGCTTTCGGTCTTCAAGCTGCTCGATCTGCCGAAACGTAACTTCCTCGTCACGGTTTCGTCCCATCCAGGGCTCCAGCGACAGGACGACCCAGGGCCCAGCGATACAGATCGCCATCAAAAGCACCGCCGGTATCGCCAACCCCAGCATTGACCCGTAGTACGCGCCGACCGGATTGCTCGAAAAGTACACAAGGCTGCCAACACCGACAATCGCCAGCACCCCGGCTAGGAGCGGAGGGATCAGAAAGCCCGGCGTCCACGCCCGGCGCGCACGCACCTCAACAAGAGCCTGCTGCAACCGCAGCGCTTCGCTCTCGTGGCGAAGCTCTTCCCAATGGATGGCGTTTTCCTCGGCTTCCTCCTGAGTTGCCAGAGCTTCTCCCTCTTCCTCGATCGCAGCCCGAATCGCGACACGACGTTCGCGGTGCTCAAGCCTGCGCGCACGAAGCGCGACGACGCGAGGCGGGGGATAGATTGCGACTGAGACCATATCGAGCAACCGGCAATTGGAACCAGGACGGAGAAAATCCCACGCACCCCCAGTGGGGTCAATCCGGGAATTTTTTTCCTACCCATCTGCGGCGCATGGACCGGCGCGTCATTTTAGCCTTTCGCGAATTCATCGGCCCTCCGGCAACTATTCGGTCGGCGCAATGAAAACAGGCACGGCTTCTGAGCTTGCTTTCCCGAATGCCCGACCTCCGCTCCGCATAACCAAAGCCCCCAGAGCTCCCTGAAGCGATCCCATTGGCACGCCAGAAGCGTGGCCAATGGAGGGCGCGCGGCACGCGCGCCTGCTCGTCCCGCAGGCGGGCCGAGGAGAGGAGGGGGATTGAGAAGGGTGTCGAGGACAGGGTGTCCGAGACGCAATCTCAGGAGAAGCATCATGAACATCGGTTCCATCAAGCAGAACGACAGCGGCGTTTTCATCGGCCGCGTTGACACCATGGCAGTCGCGATGACGATCGCGCTGAAGCCGGTCGCCAGCAACAATCCCAAGGCCCCGCGCTTCGAAATCCATGCGCTGACCCCGGCGCGCAAGTGGATCCAGGTCGGCGCGCTGTTCGAGCTCTTCTCGAACAACACCGGCGAGGCCTTCCTCAACGGCAAGATCGACGATCCGTCGATGACCGCGCCGCTGCAGATCTCGGCCTTCAGCCAGGACGATGGCAGCTACAACATCGTCTGGTCGCGCCCGACGCGCCGCCGCGATGTCACCTCGCAGCTCGCCGCCAAGCAGGACGACATGCCCGCCTTCGACATGGGCGACGCTCCCGGCGATACCGGCGGCGCCAGCACGTCCGACGGTCTCGGCGAATCCACCGCCGAATTCGCCAGCTGAACCAGCTCTCCCAGCGCAAGGCGGCTCCCAGTCCTCCGGCCGCCTTGCGCCCCTTCGGGGCCCGTCTCTCTCCCCCCGAGAGACGGGCCCTTCCTTTTGCAGACACAGCCCGGAGCCGTGCCCTTGGAAAGGACGGGTTATGACCATCATCACCGCCATCGTGGATGTGCGCGAACACACAGGGGTGCCCGGCAATGCGACCATCGAGCTCACGCCGATCGGTACGATCGGCGGGATCAAGCTCGCTGACGGCCGGCGCGTCCGCCCATGGATCACATGGGAGATCGAGGAGACCGACGGCACGCACCGCGACCTCACCTTTGACGAACTGAGCGCGCTCGGTTTCGTACCAACCCTCGACAAGACCATCGCGATCGAGATTGCATGATGGCCCGAGCAAGTGCCCCGTCCATAACGACAAATTGCGCCGATGCTGATTGCGAGGGCGGGGTGCTTCACACTATCCTGCCTGAGACGAAACAACCGCACCCCGGAGCAATGCCCTCATGGAAAGCCCCTTCACCGAAACGATACCCAGTGCGACCTTGCACAAGAACCTTGATGAAACCCTCAAGGCAGCCGCTACGCGCGCCATCGGGATCGAGGAGAAGGGCGCAGTATTGGCCGTCCTGGTTCCGGCCGATGAATATGCTTCGCTGCGGGCGCTTGTCGGCCGCGCCATGCAATCGAGCGCTCTCGCAGACATCGTCAAGGAGCTGAGCGCGGGCCGACCCGGAGCGCACCCGCATTCGCCGGAAAGGTACGACGATGCAGCAGAATGATCCATTAAACCGCCCTGAAACAGGCGCAATCATCGACTTCCGCTATCTTGAACAGCGGAACGCCGAGCGCAAAGCCAACGGCCAGCTGGACGTTCGTCCGTGCCTCATATGGAATGTCCGTGCGATCGAGGCGCTTCAGCTGGTGGCCGTGCTGCCCATCCTCTCGGGCGCCACCGGGGCACGGGTCGCAATATCCCCCGCCGAACGCGCAGCGCTGGGGCTCGAGCACACAGCCGATGTCGTTTTCGAGGAAGCGAACGTCTTTCTGTGGCCCGGGCCCCACCTTCAACCCCAACCAGATCGCAGCCTTGTCAGGACCCACAAAGCCTCGAAGCAGCTGCTCGAGGAGATCGCTGCCGCGATGACCGGACGCACCTGTGACATCGTCTTCCGTCCCTGAGAGGGGCGACAAAAGGCAATCCCGATCGGCCCTATACCTGCGGAGTACGCCATGCCAGCTGACGACAGCATCAGCGAGAGACGCTCGACAGCGAGCATCGCCGTCTTTCTCTTCGCGATCGCCAGACATTGGCGGCAAGTCAGGGCGTCTGACGGAACGCGCATCCCGAACCATCTCTTCGCTTCCTCAATGGCTGCAGCGTTTCTCCTCGAGGGAGGGCCACCTCCTCATCTGCGGACGAATTGGAACCTTCCCGCCAGCGATGTGCACCTCGGCAAAACCGAAGACACTATCGACGATGTCATCGCCTACCTCGGTCTCACCGACGACGATATCGGTTTTCTCGAGCGCTACTATCACCTGGATGGAGGCCTACGGCTGCTCTCCATCTTCACCGACCGCCGCAAGTTCATCGAACTCTGCGATCGCACGCCGCGCTTCACCGTCGATATGCGCGATATCGCGCGGCTCGCCAAACCCGCTTCATCGGGCGCACAATACGCCGATCCCGAAACCCTAGATGAGCTGCTTTATCTCGATCCTGACACGCTCGTTCCAATGAACGCAAGCTACGAATTTGTCCTCGGCAAGGGAGATCGCGCAGCCGGACGCAGAGCTCTCAACGCCATCGAGCTGGCCGGCGGGATCCTGTTGCGAGAAGCCGGTGTTCATGTCGCCATCAAGGACTTCGTGAGCTTTGTCGATCTCGACAACGACGACAGCCCGCCGCGCGGTATAGCCCGATGGTTTTCACGGGTCCGCCGCCGCGCACAGCGCTGATCATCCCTAGACGACCTCGCAGCTGACAGCGCCGCCGCACGTCCCGCTGAGACCCGACCACCGGTCAAAGTGCACCAGGTGCCCTGACCGGGCACCGCGCCTTACTTGGCGCTGCCATACGGAGACCACCATGCCTGATGTCCTGATCCGCATCCCGAAGCGCTTCCTGAACGATCATCTGGAGCGCGACCTCCCGGCTCCTGCGATCGTTCGTGAGACCAAATCTCATTATTTCATCGATCCCGGCGATCCTGCGGTTGGCGAACTGGCCAATGACGCAGCCCATTATGCCGACGGGCTCGATGAGGCCCCGCTTGGCATTATTCTGTCCGCCAGAGCCACGCTCCGCGCGATCCAGCGAGCGGTGGATTGATGATACAGCGCCTCCGGCGCTGAAGAGCGACCCAGACGCAATGACAACCACTCGTCTCCGGATGAGGCGAGCCCAGCAGGACCGCGCTGCCCCTGTCGGGGACGAACATGACGACCTCGGTCCGACGATGGGCACTGCCGCATACGGCGCCGGCGCCTCTCCAGCGCCTTGGAGCACCCCGAGCCAGCAAGCTGGCCGCCCTTGCATGCAGACGAAGCGAACAGCTCCATGCCGAAGCATACGGCTTGCGAAATCTAAGCGTCCGGCGCAGCCCCTTCGACATCCTCAGCCGCCATCGCGGCAGGCCTCCCGTGGACCACCGCTCGCTAACTCCAAGTGTTTCTGTCCAGTATCGCGAGCCCCAAGGTGTTCCCCCGGCGAGCCTGCGCCCGACGAAAATCACGCTGTTCAGCCCAATCAAGGCCCCTCGTGTCCGACAGCCCGTCCGCCGCCAGTGCCCCTGCCTCTCTGGTCGCGGTTAGGGCCAACCTGCGAAAATGCGAGCCGTGTTGCTCGGCAAGCCGAGCTGCCCGCACCACCTCGATTTTCGAGGTTTCCCGCGCATGCGCGCGGTGTCCCACCTCTCCCGCCGAGGCGCGATAAGGGCACCGGCGGACGAGCCGCCGGCCACAAGGAGGCTTTATCATGAACAACGTCAATCTCGTCGGCCGTCTCGCCAAGGACCCCGTCGCCCGCGACACCGGCGAAACCCGCGTCACCGAGCTGATCCTGGTCACCGAGCGGCCCGTCATCCGCGACGGCAAGGTCCAGAAGGATGCCGAGAGTGGCTACGCTCTCAAGGACGCCGAATTCCACAAGGTCACCGTCTTCAATTGCATGGGGCTGCCGCTCCGCGAGCACAAGAAGAAGGGCGACCAGCTCGCCGTAACCGGGCGCATCCACTACTCGCGCTGGAAGGACGCCGACGGCACCGAACGCTACGGCACCGAGATCATCGCCGAGAACGTGATGTTCATCTGACCTCGCAGGGGCGGCACCGCAGTGCCGCCCC